>JALXCH010000590.1 GCA_026991005.1 Calditrichia bacterium
CCAAACGTCGGGGAATTCATGTGTACCACATCAATATCGGGCAGCCGGATATTCCCACACCACAGGTGCTGCTGGATGCCTTTCGCAACCACAATCTTACCATTCTGCCGTATGGTCACTCTGCAGGTTTGTGGGAGTATCGGGAAGAATTGGTAGAATACTATCGGCAGTTTAATATTGAAATCAGCAGCGAAGAAATTCTGGTAACCACCGGTGGCAGCGAAGCCATCATTTTTGCGTTTATGACCATCATGGATCCCGGTGAGGAAATCATTGTCCCTGAACCGTTTTATACCAATTACAACGGTTTTGCCGTGGAAGCCGGAGTGCGCATTGTTCCGGTAACCAGCCGGGTGGAAGATGGATTTAAGCTCCCTCCCATCAGCGAGATTGAGGCAAAAATTACCGAGCGTACCCGGGCAATTATGATTTGCACTCCCAACAATCCCACCGGATATGTGTACACTTGGGAAGAGATGGAAGCTTTGCGCGACCTGGTTTTAAAGCACGATCTTTTCTTCTTTTCGGACGAAGTGTATCGGGAGTTTGTTTACGACGATGCTCAATACATCTCGGTTATGCATCTGGAAGGGCTGGAGGAACGCGCCATTTTGCTGGACAGCATTTCCAAGCGTTACAGCGCCTGTGGAGCACGGGTGGGGTGCCTGGTCACCCACAACCGTCAGGTACTGGATGCGGGGCTCCGTTTAGGGCAAGCGCGTTTGTGTCCCCCCACGCTGGAGCAAATGGCTGCCCGGGCTGCTATCCACACCCCCAAATCGTATTTTGAGGAAGTGATTTCCGAATATAAGAAACGGCGCGATGTGGTATTTCGGGAGCTGGAAAAAATTCCCGGAGTGGTTGCTTTGAAACCCCAGGGCGCATTTTACACCATCGTGCGTTTACCGGTGGAAGATGCCGATCATTTCGCAGCTTGGCTGCTCACCGATTTCAATCTGGATGGCGAGACGGTGATGCTGGCTCCGGCCAATGGCTTTTATGCTACTCCTGGCAAAGGGAAAGACGAAGTGCGCATTGCCTTTGTTCTGAATGTGCATGACATGCACCGTTCCATGGAAATTATTCGCGAGGCACTGAAAGTGTACCCGGGGCGAATAGACGCCTCGTAAAAATAGAGGATGTGAAGCTGGAAAGGAGGGATGGATTCGCCTGGGTAAAACAGAAGCTAGGGAGAAATTAATGGACTTTCCCGGGTGCCCCGGGGATTGTTCCGAAGACAACGATAGGAGAATGGAATTGGTCTAACCCCGGTGGTGCCCATTTTTGCTTTTCTTAAAGGACAGCCCTTTTTGCTTTGTTATTTATATTCCGGATGTTCTTCCCGTGATACTTCCGAAAAATCCGGTGAGATAAATGCTGTTCATGCCTCCATCCCCGGTATTCCCCGGAAATCCGTTCCCGCAACCGTTTATTTGTCCGGTTGCAAATATTTTTCTTTTTATGTAAAATATCTTACGTCGAGAAACGGATGGTTTAATACAACACAGGAAAAAATCTTTGCGGCGACATCTCTTCTTTATCGTGCTAGCATTGTGGATAGGGGTTGGTGGTACGGGTTGGTCTGCTCAGCCGGATTCTTTGCTGGGAGAAGACGAACTGGTATCCCAGCTGGCACAAGCGTACAATAATTTCGATTATCAAAAATGCGCGGAATTATTGAACATCGCCTTTCCCTCAATCGAAACGTTTTCCCCCAAGAATCGGGTAGAGATTTACAAGTATGCCGCTTTTATTGCCTTTCAGCAGGGCAACAGCACCCTGGCCAGCAACCATTTTTGGCATCTGCTGGAAGTGGATCCCTCTTACTCTCTGGATCCCGTTCAGACTCCGCCCAAACTTCTGGCTTTATTTCGCAAAACGAAAATAGAGTTTCTGGAAGATTTAAATAACCGCCTCTCCCAACTCCATTTGCAACAGCCAGTTCAGGATGTAGCCTGGCGCAGCTTGCTTATTCCCGGATGGGAACAATGGCATCGGGGCTACCGCACCAAAGGGGTTGTGCTGGGGGCGGCGGCGCTGGGTTCCCTCAGCGGATTAATCTACGCAGCCATCAATACCCGGCTGCGGGAAAAGGATTACCAGAATGCCAGCACCCCTGAGGAAGCCGCCCGCCTCTACCAACAATACAACCGCTTTTACCGGCAGCAATTTTATTTTTCCTATGCCTATGTGTTAATATGGGTAGCTTCTCAGGTAGATATTACCCTCTGGAGCCAGCCCAGAATCAAAATCACCACTCATTCTCTGCACGCGGAAACGCTACATTATTCTGTGGCACTTTCTCTCAACTTCTCTCTATAAAACAGTATGAAAAATTGAGTTTCAAATATCTCACGGAATTTTCATCCGGTCCTTGCAAATGCTGCACCTCTTGCCAGTTCTCTGAGTTGTTTATCTGAAAGAAATTTTTCTGCGCGGAATATAACAGAAAATGGCACCGAGCATTGCTAATATCCGGAATGTTTGAGTTTTCGGTAATCAACCAATCCACTGGCCAAACATCCAGACGATTCGCTTTTGTTTGATTATTTTTTGCAAAGATTCAATTTTAGATGAAAATTAGAAAGGGAGAAAAATGCAGTTAACCGACGAAAAGTGACCCCAGCAAAAGAAATCCTTAAAAATTGTTCTAAACAGGGTTAATCGAACAACTTAACACCAGTAAGAAACTTCGGTATTTTTCCGAGCCAAACCGGGTATTCCCGGATGAAACGTCCATTTCACTCCTTTCCAATCTAATAAGCCTGTTGGTTACCATGCAGGGAAATATTAACGGAAAAAACGGGGGTAACTCCCTTTCCCTCCGCTCCTTGTTCCTTTCCAATTTTCTGGTTAATTTAAACTCCAGCAATTTTCGAAGGAGCCGCGGCAATGACGGAAACCATAAAAACCCGTGCTCTGGTGGTGTATGCCATGCCCTGGAGCGATACCAGTAAAATCATTCACCTGTTTACCCACGAACACGGCTACCTGAAAGTCATTGCCAAAGGTGCCCGGCGTCCCAAAAGTCCCTTTCGCGGAGTGATGGAGGTTTTAAACGAAGTGGAAGCAGTGCTTTCGGTTAAAGAATCCCGCGGTTTGCAAATTTTAACTCAGGCGGATTTGCTCGACACGTTTCACAACATCCGGGACGATTTAAACCGCACCGCCATTGCCTTTTCTATTCTGGAACTGATTCGCCTGCTCCTGAATTACCGGGAACCCATGACCTCCATGTACGAGTACACCATTCGTACTCTGCAGACAATGAATCGTCCCGATGCGAAAGAACCGTTGCTCTATCTGCTTTATTTTCTTCTGGTTCTGAGCCGCTATCTTGGTTTTGCCTGGGATTTTTCCCATTGTGCGCGCTGCCAGAAAACGCCCCAATCTTTTCCGCTGCAGGTGGATCTGGCCAACGGCGCCATCATCTGCCGGAATTGTACCCTTCCCGGTACGGAAGCTTCCCGAAGGCTCGACCGGCGGCAATGGGAACTGCTTTCCCGTCTGGAAGAAGCCATTCCTCAGGATGCGAAGGCGCTGAACGCGGTGCTTCCCTCTTCCGCCAACGGAAGAATTCTGGAACTTTTGCTGGATCATTTGCGCTACCACACCGACCAATCCCTGCAATTAAAATCTTTGAAAATGTACCTTCCGTGATTATATTAGGCGCTGTCAAAAAATCCCGGGGAAGCAACGGCGGTTTTCGATTCCGTCGATGCTGGCAAGCTTGTTAACGCTTCCGAAAACAGCGCGGGATTGAACAGTATTGGGTTCAAAAAGATTTTAATTCTAAAACAACCAAAATGAGAGAGGATTTACCTTGGCAAAGAAAAATTCACCTACGGTCATGGATAAACTGGTGTCCCTATGCAAACGGCGCGGCTTTGTGTTCCAGAGCAGCGAAATTTACGGTGGCATCAACAGCTGTTACGACTACGGCCCGCTGGGGGTAGAACTAAAGAAAAACATCAAAGAGCTGTGGTGGAAAAGCATGGTGTACGAGCGGGAGGACATTGAGGGGCTGGATGCCAGTATTCTGATGCATCCCAAAGTATGGGAAGCCTCCGGACATGTGGAAGGGTTTACCGATCCGCTGGTGGATTGTAAAAAGTGCAAAATGCGCTGGCGGGCAGATCAAATCGACATTTCCAAAGGCTGCCCGAATTGCGGAGGCGAACTCACCGAACCCCGCATGTTTAATCTCATGTTCAAAACGTTTATGGGACCGGTGGAGGATGAAGCCAGTATCGTGTACTTGCGCCCCGAAACCGCTCAGGGAATTTATGTGAATTTCCACAACGTGCGCGAGGCCAGCCGGCAGAAAATTCCGTTTGGTATTGCCCAGATTGGTAAAGCCTTCCGCAACGAAATTACGCCCGGGAATTTTATTTTCCGGATGCGGGAATTCGAGCAGATGGAGATGCAGTATTTTGTGAAACCCGGGGACGACGAAAAATGGTTTGAGTACTGGAAGGAAAAACGTTTTCAGTGGTACGACCGCCTGGGGATTCGCCGGGAGAAATTGCGCTTCCACCAACACGCTGAGGACGAGCTGGCCCATTACGCCAAGGCAGCATTCGATATCGAATACGAATTCCCCTTTGGCTGGAGCGAGATTGAAGGAATCCACAATCGCACGGATTTCGATTTGAAGCGGCACCAGGAATATTCCGGGAAAGATTTACGCTACTACGACCAGGAAGCAGGAGAGAAATACATTCCCTACATTGTGGAAACTTCCACAGGGGTGGATCGGTTGATGCTCACCGTGCTGGCCGATGCTTACGAAGAGCAGGAAGGACGCACGGTGCTCCACTTCAAACCGCAAATTGCTCCCATTAAAGCGGCGGTGTTTCCGCTGGTGAAGCGCGATGGCATGCCGGAAATTGCCCGAAAGATTTACGACGACCTGCGCAGGGATTTCAAAGTGTTTTACGATGAATCCGGTTCGGTGGGGCGCCGTTACCGCCGTCAGGACGAAGTGGGAACCCCGTTCTGCATTACCGTGGACAGCCAGACTCTGGAAGACGGAACGGTAACCATCCGCGAACGGGACAGCATGGAGCAAATTCGCATTAACAAAAGCCAGGTTTACCAGTTCCTTAAAGAAAAATTAGCAGAAGAATAAACCCCTCCTGAACTCCCATTTGCAACAGGGCAGGTACATGCCTGCCCTGTTTTTTTTCCAGGATCACATTTGCCTGTCACCTTTAAACCCTTCCCTTCTGAACAGATTCCTTTCACCTCACAAAATCCCAACCATATTCACTCGCTCCTCCGCTCAAAGAGTCCGTAAACGGACAGGATTCTGCGTAGAGGTAATCAATAAGAATTGGTGTCGTTCCCCTATTCCGCTGAAATACGATTTTGGGAACCGGCCGGTAAGGGTGCAAAATTTTAAACAAAGTTGAACAACGATATGGGCTAAGTTACATATTATCAGTATATTATGAATTTTGTATTCCCACTACAATATTATATTTTGTCTATCTTTCGTCCCAATGGGCGAACGGGTATTTTCAATATTTTGGAAATTAAATAATGAAATTCCTCCGGTTCACTGGTCTGTCGGATGAAAATCTTTTCACCCTTATCATTTTTCATCTCTCTGATCCCTCGATACTGGGAAGAGAGTCGATTCCGAATGGTGAACCATCTCAAATACATCCCTGCCTGGTGCAGCTACTTTTGAATGCTGTTCAAAACGTGTTAAGAAAACGGAAAGCCCGTGTTATTTTCTGAATAAAAAATATTATCCTGTTGCGACCATCTGCGAATAAAAATAATTTTACCGACCTTTACGGGGATTTCCCCGGATGGGAAAAATTAAAAGCTCCCCGAAGGCACCACCGCAGCACCTGGCGTTTCCAGGGGTACTTCTACTTTATCCGGCAGGCAGTTTAAATATTCAGGGAATATCAAAATAAATCCATAAGCAAAAGGAGGAAGATGATGATAAAATCTATTTTGATGAATATAAAGAAACGGCTCTATCTCTATGTAGCCATTGTTTTTGCGCTGGCTTTATGGACTGGACTGCACGTTGATATGCAGCAGGTAAACATTAAAGCCATCAGCCTGTTTGCCGTGTTTTTAATGCTTTATCCCATGCTCACCGGAATGGTGGTGGAAAAGGTGAAGAAAGCGGGTCGGAATTACAAACTCATTTCCCTGACCCTCTTTTTTGCCTTCTTTGTGGCCTCGGGAACGGCGTATGTGCTTTCGCGTACGGTGTTTGCCAACAATCCCGAGCTGGCACTGGGAATTATTCTGGTGGGAGCGATCCCTTGCTCCAATATGCTGATTGGCTGGAGCGGAATTGCCGACGCCAGCGTGGAAGATGCCCTGGTGATTGCGGTGGTGGGACTCCTGCTCATTCCGGTGCTCTCTCCCCTCATTGTTAAATTAAGCGGTGGACCGCTTCTTCCCATCGATACGGGACAACTGGTATTCCACCTCCTGGTGTACATTCTGTTGCCGCTCATTCTGGGCTACTTCACCCGGCGGGAAATTATTCGCCGAAAGGGAATGCCCTATTTCATGGACATCAAAAAATACTTTCCGGGAGTGTCGGCTATCGGAATTTTAATCATTGTATTTTTCTCCGTAGCCAAAGTGGCGCCGCAGGTTGTGGGGCAACCGGTGGTTTTCCTGCAGGTGGCGGTGGGGCTGTTTCTTTACTACATCGTCCAAACCCTCCTTTCGGTGCTGGCAGGCAAACTCTTCAAACTGGATTATGCGCACGGGATGATATTAATCCTGGGGGCGACCGCCAGTTCCCAGGCCATTTCTCTGGCACTGGCTGCCACCCTTTTTGGCAACCTTACCGTTTTCGCCCTCTCTTTTAAACCCATCTTACAGGTGTTGTACATCATGTTTTTAATTTATGGAATGGGTCCCCTGTTGCGGAATCTGCTGGGTGGTGAAATGAGCATGGCTCCCAAACGTACCCATTCCATGTAATTCTCTAATATCCATCTGTTGAAAAAACAACGGAGCAAAAGGCAGGGCTCGTGCTTTTGCCTTTTGCTCTAATTTATGGGAGGATGCCGTACGAAGTATGTTTTTTTAACCTGGCACTTTCCGTTTTCTTTCTCTTGAGGATTGGCAATTCCTTTGCGGAAAGAGCAAGTGATTAACCCATCTACATCCCCCACTTTCCTCTTATCTGCGAAAAATTTTTTTAACTTCCCTTTTTTGAAGGAGTTTAGTGAAATTAACCTAAATTCAACAAGAGCAACCAATTTTCTTCCGGCGAATTAATCGATTTCCTGAATATCCGCGTCGTTTTTTATCTCCGTTTGAATTTGAGATTTACAATGCACGATTTTCTTTCTATCTTTTTAAAAGATGAAAAAATAAGCGTGATCTTCCATGAAAAAATGGACTCCCATCATTTTAATCCTTTTTATCCTCTGGGGAGCATGCAGCCAGAGAAAAATTCAGGAGAAACCCGTTATGGCAGAGTCTATTCACAACCTTGATTTCTCTCAAGCACTTCAGCAAATCCAGAACGAAACGTATCGGAAATTTTTACTGAAATTTCGGGAAAAATTTTCGGAGCAGGATAGAATTACCATCACAGAACATCCCGAATATTTTGAGGCCATTGTCTCTCATCCGGATACGAGAACGGAAGATGGCCAGATTTACACCGGTGGAGCCGAGCAGTATTTTATCAACAAAAAATCCGGTGAGGTTACCATGGGCTGGCACGAACATCCCATGATTATTGAGGAAATTCAAAAAAAACCGATTGGTGAAGATGAATCGAAAAAATGAAACTTTATCGAAAATTTCCTCAAACAGGACAAAATATTTGTTTCAACAAACCAACTCAGATAATTCGCCTCCTATTCTTCTGGATACTCACCATCCTCCCTCTGTACGCCACCACATACTACGTGGATTATTCCACTGGGAACGATGCCAATCCCGGCAGCTCCATGACTGCTCCCTGGAAAACTATCGCCAGGATCAACAGTGCCGGTTTCTTACCCACGGGAATTTATCTGTATCGCTTCCAGACAGAATGGGGACTTTCCGCTCCCGGGAGAATGATCATCGTGAAATAGCCAGAGGATTCCTATTTCCCCAGGTTAGAAATGAATTCCGGGAAGATGTTCATTCGCACTTCAACCAGTACATTTTTCAGGAAAAATAAAAAGTTCTCCTCACTTCAAAAGAACCACCTTTATGGTAGATACCGTACTGCCTGCTTTTAATTGAGCCAGGTACATTCCGGTGGCGAGCAGGCGATTGTGATCATCCTTCCCATCCCAGTAAAGATGATGTTTCCCCGGTGGCATTTTTTGCCGGACAACAGTGCGCATAATCTGCCCGGTGAGGGAGTAAATTGTGAGTTGAACCCGGGAGGGATGAGACAAGGAGAACGTAAATGTGGTACCCGCATTAAAGGGATTGGGATAAGCTCGAAATAGCTCCGGCGTACGAGCTGTGACGAGGGATTTTATGTAAATGGGATTATACACATAAACAAAAACCCATTCTTTTCGGAGTCCTCCCATGCTATCCGTTACCGTATAGGTGAAATGCAAATATTCATTGGAATTTGTATTGGGAATAAACTCCAGTTGTTTGTGGTTCACAATCCGCACCGTACCGGGGAAATTCGGAGGAAGGGTAACCCATTGAATAAAGAGAGAATCTCCATCGGGATCGAAATCGTTGGCCAGCACATCAAGAATTTCCGAAGATGAAGTCATGGAAACATTGAAATCATCCGGAGCGGTCTGCGGCTGGTGATTATGAATGGTGGTATCCACCTCCGTCTTAACCACAAAGACGTCATCCAGCGAAGAACCGGCCAGAGCGTATTCGTTCCGGTTGCTTATGTCGATTGCCTTAAAATAGGTCTCGGCACTGCTGCCGGGATGGGCAAAAGATGTTTCCCAAAGTAAATTCCCGGCGATATCGGATTTCACCAGCCAGGCCAGAAAACTACCGGTGAACTTCTGGGTACACCCAATCTCTGCAAATTGATTATCTCCCGTAATGGCCACGCCATGCCCGCTATCATCTTCACCGCCTGGGCCACCAAACGTTGCTACTGTATCCGGCCATACGGGATTTCCCAGAGCATCCACCAATAACAGAAACATATCCGCATAACCATTAAAAGTGCCCCAGGACCAGGTTTGTCCCGAAATAAGAAAATTACCGTCTGCGGTTATCTGAATATCGAACCCCTCTTCATCGTAAATACCGCCGTACACACGGTCCCAGAGCTTTTGCCCATTGGCATCCACTTTTAACAGATACACATCGTCCTGCTGGTATGGCTGCCCAATCTCTCCGCAAATTAAAAAACCTCCATCGGGCGTTTCCACAATTCCATATCCGCGCTCTCGTACACCAGGCGTTCCAATGATTGTCGTCCATTCCGGGTAAAATAAATCATCCAGTTTAATCAGGTAAATGTCCCAGTCATCCGAAAAATTCACCTGGTGATCTCCCACGATAATGTAGCCTCCATCGGAAGTGGGTTCGATATCATATCCGCTTTCGAACAATCCCGGTGTACCATAATTCCAGCTATTGTATTCTGCTCCTTCTCGATTGACCTCCACCACATACACATCGTTATCCCCACTGGCACTATAAGAACGGGTGAAACCCACCAATAAATATCCGTATCCCTGTAAAATGGGAGTCATTCCCCGGATTTCGTCCCAATCGCTTCCTCCGTAAAGCCTGCTCCACACCACATTTCCCAGAGAATCCAGTTTCATCAGGTAACCATCGGTGTTGGCACTGCCGGCGACTAAAACACTTCCGTCCTCCAAAAACATCACCCGGTAAGCATCATCAATCCCCTGCACATCAACAACTTTGCTCCAGGATGCAGCGGGACCGGCAGCCTGGGAAGCTGCGAAATTAATTAAGATGAACAAAATCAGGAAGGTAAGATGTTTCCACATAAGTTTTACCTTTGTTTTATGTTGAATAATGAACAGTTACCATTCCATTTATTTAGGCATCTCCGGGAAGTGGAACACGCATTTCGCATGAAGATGAGCCTATTAATCCTAAAACACTTTTCCAGAATAATTTTTTATAAGTAAGAAACTGGACGATATTAGAACACAGAAATTTTTGCCATCTCGGCTTAATACAATAGTTTGTAAAAAATATAAATTAATTGAAGGAAAAAAGCAAAAGAAAGCCCTGTATTTTTTCAGTAATATACCGTAAAATAATCAATCCTGTTTATCATTATTCAGATTTTTCGTGCCAGAATTTGAATGGTTGTTCATTTCCATTTTAAAATCCTTTTCTGTGTGAGCCATTTTGAAAAGTTATGGTGGAATTTAAAAGAACTTACCCGTTATTTTAAATTTTTTAACTTGAATCAGTAAATTAAATTTCTTATCTTATTAAAAACCAATAAGATAAGTAAGATATTAACGATGAAAAAGCCACAATCTCAACTTTCTCTTTTAAATGGGGGATTGTTTCAGGGCAGGAAACGATCGAAAAATGATGTGTTGTTGAGCAAAATAAATGAAGTGGTGGACTGGTCCCGTCTGGAAAACCTGATAAAGGAGTCGAAGGTTTCCAGCAAAAATAAGAAAGGACGTCCCTCCATTCCCCCATTACAAATGATAAAAATTTTATTTTTACAATATTTGTACAATTTAAGTGACTCCCGGACAGAGGATGCGTTAATTGATTATTTGAGCTTCCGTCGGTTTGTAGGAATTCCCCTTGAAGATGAAATTCCGGATTTTACCACCATCTGGCGTTTTCGAGATCGTTTATCACGCCAGGGTCTGTATCAGCCTCTTATTAAAGAAATAATTATGATGCTTAATAAAGAGGGGATAGAACTTCGCCAGGGGAGATTGGTGAATGCCACAATGGTGGAAATTTCCCATCGTTCTACAAACACCAGCCAGGAGAAAAAACAGACTTCACCGGAATAAATTCGGTTAATTTCCCTGGGAGAAGAAGATCGTGCATTACAGATGAAAAATCCGATACCATATATTTCCACCTGAACGAGGCGAAAATTTTAGATTCCTGGAAAGTGCAACCCGGCATTATCCTGGATTATCATGAAAATAACCAGGTTGTTGGTGTGGAAATTTTACGGGTGAAGGAGCGTGTACCTTCGGCAAATTTAAAACAAATGCAATTTGAAATCGCCTGAAAAG
>JALXCH010000591.1 GCA_026991005.1 Calditrichia bacterium
TTGAAATACTCTTCTGTTTTAATTGTTCTATTAAAATAGTGGGAACAAAATAAAGTTCATACGAATCCTCACCAAAAGGATGTATACCGATAACAATATCAGAAGTTAAAGTAGATTGCACATATTCTTTGACACCAGATTTATACTTTCTATCAATACCACCACGAATTCCTCCTACAAAATGTATAGATTTTTTGGCGGTTTTTACCTGAGCTCTTATTATTTCTTCATTTCCATTTTCTTTTTTGAAAGCTATGATTATATCATATGGGGATAAAGGTAAATCAACCAATGACACATTTTGTAATTTTTTCATTAAAATTCCTGCTACAATATGCTCATGTGCAAAACCCTCAATAGAAGCTTGTTTGCCCTTACTTCCTACATTATTCATAATTGGCTCCTATTTCTTATTTAAAACCAATATCCAATCTGTATTAATCCGTTCTTCTCTTGGCACTTTGATGAAGTGTCTAATTATTTCAGAAGCAAAATAAGATTCAATTTCAAAACCTACTCTTTCTGCTATTTTCATTAAATATAACCAATTTTCAAAAACTTCTCCTCTTATCTTATTATTACCAACAACAATAATATATTTAGCTCCTTGTTTTAAAACTCGATATACTTCTTTTAAATTTTTGTTCATATCGGATAAATATTTATATATAATATAAGCTCGTCTGGGATCTTTATCGTATATTTTTGAAATTATAATATCTGCTTCTTTTATTCCTATTGTATGAAGTGAATTGTAATCTTCAGCTTTAACACTCTCTGTACCTACATGCATTCTTTTCAAAGGAGTCAGTGAATCATTGGCAAAACCTAACCAATATATTTCTAATTGATGTGTTCTTGGGTAATCTACTGCATTCGCATAAGGGGGTGAGGTTACTGCCAGATCAAAAAAGTTGTCGGGATATTTAATATTTCTTGCGTCATTGTCTTCGGGAAATTCTACTTTTATTCCTGAAGGGTATTTTCTGGAGAAATCTATCATTTTGGGTACATTTAACAGGACCGCTTCAGCAAATTTCGTTAAAGCATCTGAGGGATAAACTTTTTTATTTAGTTTTTTCCGAATCACTGTTCTTGTGCAATTATCATCTGCATTTGAAACAGCACGAATAATTGAAGAAAAACATATTTTATAAAAATTCTTAATATCTTCTTCGACATCTAATGCTTTTATGCATTTCTTGATATATGTTAGTTCTAAAATTATTTCCTTTTTAAACCAATTATCTCTGTAAGGAAAAACTGGAATATCTTTTTCATCAACTAAAGAGGGAGTAAAGTCTATAATTTTTTTTAGAATATCTTCAGAACTTCTTAATAATGTTTCTTCATTTACTGGTGTTGTTTTTACTTTAGATAAGAAACGGGAAAAGGGATCGACATCTATACCCACAGAGTGCCTTTTGTTTAATAATGCTTCTACATTGGTGGTCCCACTACCAGCAAATGGATCAAGAACGATATCATATTTTTTGGAATACCTTTTAATCAACCATCTGGGTAATTCAGGAAAAAATTTTGCAGGATATTTATGCAAACCATGAGTTAATTTAGTTTGATCATAACTAATAAATAAAAATCTTTGTCCATTTTCTATTGGTAAATCAACTGGAATGTCTCCATCCACTCGAACGATTTTCTCTCCAAATTCATTTATTTGTTCTTTTACATTTGGATAATTGATATTAAAGAAAGGTAAATAATCTGTTGATGGTATATTTTTTCTCTTATTGCGTCCATTTTTTTTTGCAACTCGTTGTTTTATTTCAGTTAATGATATTGGATAATATTTTGTTTCAATTGAATCCATTATTAACCTCCTGGTAAAATTTCCGCAGATACATAATTTACGTAAATTTAATGTTTCGAGAATCAGCAAAGTATTTTAAAAGTAAACATATTCTGAATGTCCATCATTTCTTACTATTGTTGTTTTGACTCTTTTTCTTACTCGCATTGAGTACCGTGATCCCAACGACATTTCCTTTCTCATATCTAATTATAATGTCATCATCTGTTATTTCGGAATCATCTGCATGGCTGGTTTTCTTAAAATTGATGTATAGTACATCCGCCTCTTTATCATAGGAAATCCAAATCCTTGAACATGGAACTTCCAATATTTCAGGCACAATATTTAACACCTTTTTAACTTCTAACGAGGTCATATTTGTCGTCTCATTAAAAAAAAGTTCATATCGTATTTTAATTGAAGTCATTATATCGAAAAGAGGAGTAAAAAGTCAAGTCCATTTTTCAAGAGAATAGTTCTTGTCATAATTTGTTTTTCTCACAAACTCAGAAATGAATAAAAGAAAGAAGTTTGTTTAACCTGCTTTTTTCCGTGTATTTAAATTAAATGCACTATTTAAACAATCATTAACATGTTTTTTTATTAAAAGGAACAAAAAAACCGCCCGTTTCGGGCGGCTCTTTTGCTGCGGGACAGGGACTCGAACCCCGACTACCAGGGCCAGAACCTGGCGTCCTACCATTAGACGATCCCGCAGTTCAATTTTTGCGCCCAAAAATAGTTAAAAATTTCTGGCGTGTCAAGACGAAAGATAATTTCTCCCGTCACATTTACTTCTATTCCAGAAAAAGAACCCAAAAATAATGGGAAGACAATCGAGGGTTTCTCTCTTCATCCTCAAATTCCCGAATTTTCAATCATTCCTTGAAATAGAAAGGCTTATCTTCTAAATTCAAATAAATTTTGGCAATAGACGAATAAAAGAAAGGATGCATATGAGACGTTCCAGAATTGTAGGTGTTGGACATGCTGTTCCCAGCCGTGTGGTCACTAATTTCGATTTGATGCAGTGGATGGATACCTCCGACGAATGGATTCGCGAAAGAACCGGAATTGTGGAAAGACGCTGGATTTCCGAAGGAGAAACCCTCACCGGTCTGGCGCTGGAAGCCAGCAAAATCGCTCTGGAACGGGCGGGAATGCAACCTTCGGATATCGATTTTATTGTGTTTGCTTCCATGTCCTCCGATCATGAATTTCCCGGCGGAGGTTGTTTCCTTCAGGAAAAATTGGAAATTCCCGGAATACCTGCCATCGATATTCGCAACCAATGCACGGGATTTATTTATGGATTGGCGGTAGCGGATAATTTTATTCGCACCGGAATGTACACCAACGTGCTACTGGTCGGTGCCGAAGTCCAGAGCACTGGCCTGGATTTGAGCACCCGGGGACGGGACATGGCCGTGCTCTTTGGGGATGGCGCCGGAGCTGCCGTGCTGACCGCAACGGATGAAGAAGATAAAGGAGTCCTTACCACGGTTCTCCATGCCGATGGCCGCTACGCCAAAAAACTGTGGATGGAATGGCCTTCCGTAAACCATTTTCCCCGCTTAAATGCCGAAATGGCCGCGACCGATAAAATTTATCCCAAAATGGAAGGTCGTTATGTCTTTAAGCACGCGGTTACCCGCTTTCCGGAGGTTATTCACGAAGCCCTCGATGCCGCAAACTATTCCATTGAAGATGTGGATCTCATCGTTCCCCATCAGGCTAATCAGCGCATAACCGAAGCGGTTGCCCAGCGTCTGGGTGTTCCCATGGAAAAAATGTTTAGTAACATTCATAAATACGGAAACACCACCGCAGCCACCATTCCTATTTGTTTGAGCGAGGCCTGGGCAGAAGGAAAGATTAAAGAGGGCGATCTGGTAGCGCTGGCAGCTTTTGGAAGCGGTTTCACCTGGGGCAGCGCTCTGGTTCGCTGGTAAATATTTCAAGCGGTGGGGAAGGAGATTCTGTTCCCGAAAATAAAACAGGGGAAGGGAGGTGAAATTTTCCTTTTAAAGGAGAATGGTGCTTATTGTACGAACATTTTTTAAAACAGTAAGGAGAATTTATGAATCACATAAATCGCCGCCCTGCCTGGTTAAAGGTTCGGCTTTCGGGTGGACGAACTTACAGGGCGGTCAAAGATCTGGTGACACAATCCCGGTTGCACACGGTATGTCAGAGCGCCCGTTGCCCGAACATCGGGGAGTGCTGGTCACGGCGTACCGCCACGTTTATGATTTTAGGGGATTTGTGTACCCGGAATTGTCGCTTCTGCGCCGTTAAAACGGGGCGTCCTATGGGAGTAGATTGGGAGGAACCGTTTCGGGTCGCGCAGGCGGTGCAGGAATTGAAACTCCGGCACGCGGTAATCACTTCCGTAACACGCGATGATTTACCGGACGGAGGTGCGGAAGTATTTGCTCGTACCATTCAGCGCATCCGGGAACTGGTACCGGGATGTTCGGTGGAAGTGCTCATCCCGGATTTTAAGGGGAAAGAAGAAGCCCTTCAGAAAGTGCTGGATGCCCGTCCCGACATTCTAAATCACAACCTGGAAGTAGTTCCCCGGCTTTATCCCAGGGCCCGTCCTCAAGCGGATTTTCAACGCTCCCTCTGGGTACTGAAGCAATCCAAAAAAGCGGGACTCATTACGAAAACGGGCATTATGGTGGGATTGGGAGAAACAGAGGAAGAGCTGGAAGCTCTTTTCCGCACTCTGGTCACCATCCCGGTGGATATTCTCACCATTGGCCAGTATCTCCAGCCAACTCCGGAACATCTGCCGGTGGAAAAATATTACCATCCCGAAGAATTCCAGCAGATGAAATATCTGGGGGAGAAGTTGGGAATCATGCACGTGGAAAGCGGGCCGCTGGTGCGTAGCTCTTACCATGCAGACGAACAGGTGCATAAACTGAAAGAGCTGGTTCCGAACACAGATTGAGGCCGGAACTTCTATTCATCTAAAAATGGAAAAATCTTTTTCCCGGCGAACTTTTGAAATTCGGTTGCCTGCCCATCTCTGCCTCTCCGTTGTTCCGGTAAACAGCCTACGCTCTTTCAATTCCCTTGCTCTACCGGCGATTATTCTGTAAACTTGTTCCGATTTTTTAGCAGGAGAAAACGCGATGTCGGAACCCAAAGTAACCCTGGAACTGGCTTTACAGCATGGTTTAACAGAAGAAGAATTCGAGCGAATTAAGGAAATTTTAGGGCGAGTTCCCACTTATACGGAATTGGGAATATTTTCCGTTATGTGGAGCGAACATTGCTCCTACAAAAATTCCATTGCGGAGCTGAAAAAGCTTCCGCGAAGTGGAGGACGGTTGTTAGTAAGCGCCGGGGAGGAAAATGCCGGATTGGTGGACATAGGAGATGGGTTGGCCATTTGTTTTAAAATCGAGAGTCATAACCATCCTTCTGCGGTAGAACCCTATCAGGGTGCGGCCACGGGAGTGGGCGGTATTATGCGCGATATTTTCACCATGGGTGCCCGTCCCATTGCAGCGCTGGATTCCCTCCGCTTCGGAAATCTGGATAAGCCACGCAATCGCTACCTTTTTGATGGTGTTGTGCGCGGTATTGCCGATTACGGCAACTGCCTTGGTGTTCCCACAGTGGCTGGAGAGGTGTACTTCGAAGATTGTTACACGGGCAATCCTCTGGTGAATGCCATGACGGTGGGACTGGTGAAACATCAGGAAACCGCTTCGGCAGTGGCGCGCGGCGAAGGGAATCCCGTGTTCATCATCGGTTCTCGCACCGGACGAGATGGGATTCACGGCGCTACCTTTGCTTCCGAAGAATTAAGCGAAGATAATGAAGAGCGGCGTCCCAATGTTCAGGTAGGTGATCCCTTCACCGAAAAACTGCTTCTGGAAGCAACCCTGGAAATGATTCAGGCTCGGATTCTGGTTGGGATTCAGGATATGGGCGCTGCGGGAATTACCTGCAGCACCACGGAGATGAGTGCCAAAGGAAACAGCGGGATGGTGATTGACCTGGATAAGGTCCCGGTTCGGGAAGAAGGGATGAGTGCCTACGAAATCATGCTTTCCGAATCCCAGGAACGGATGCTGGCCGTGGTAAAGAAAGGCCAGGAAGCGAAGATGCGGGAAATCTGCCGGAAATGGGAGCTCATTTGCGAGGAGGTGGGGTACGTGACCGACGAACCGCTGCTCAAGGTTTATCATCATGGAAAAAAAGTGGCGGAAGTGCCACCGTACTACTGTGTTCTGGGGGGTGGAGCACCGGTGTATCATCGGGAATACCAGCGTCCGGAATATCTGGATACCATTCATCAATACGATTTTACCCGGCTTGAACCCATTGTGGATTTGCGGGAGGCGTTTGTTAAAGTATTTTCTTCACTGAACATTGTGTCCAAACGCTGGGTGTACGAGCAGTACGACCACATGGTGCAAACGAACACCGCTGTCTTGCCCGGTGGGGATGCTGCGGTTGTGCGCATTAAAGGGACACGCAAAGCCATTGCCATGAAGACCGACGGTAACGGGCGGTACGTTTATTTGAATCCCCGCCGTGGTGCACAAATTGCGGTAGCCGAAGCGGCGCGAAATGTGGTGTGTACCGGTGCCGAACCTCTGGCCATAACCAATTGCTTGAATTTCGGAAATCCCTACAAACCGGAGATGTTCTACCTCTTCCGGGAAGCCGTGGCGGGAATGGGAGAAGCCTGTCGGGTGTTTAATACACCGGTTACCGGCGGGAATGTCAGTTTCTACAACGAGAGCCCCGATAGTGCGGTTTATCCCACGCCGGTAATTGGGATGGTGGGGCTTATCGAAGACATCGATCACATCACCACAGCAAATTTTAAGCAAGCGGGAGACCTCATTTATTTAATCGGGGAAACCAGGCCGGAAATTGGGGGGAGCGAATTTTTGAAGGAATATTACGGAGCGGTGATGGGCGATGCTCCGGAGATTGATCTGGAACTGGAAAAACGCATGCAGGCTACCTTGTTACAGGCAATCCGAAAAGGCTGGATTAAATCTGCCCACGATTGTTCCGATGGAGGCGTGGCGGTGGCTCTGGCCGAGTCCTGCATCATTCGGCGCGAGAGCCCTATTGGTGCGACCATTCTGACAGAATGGATTACCATGAGGCCCGAGTGGTGGATGTTTAGCGAAACTCAATCCCGGGTGGTGGTATCGATACAGCCGGAGGACAGACCGGAGTTCGAACAGTTTTTCCGGAAAAATGACATCCCTGTCTTCCTGATTGGAACCGTGGGCGGAGATGAACTACGGTTTCAGCACTGGTTTTCGATTTCTCTGGAAGAACTCCAGGAAATTTATTACCGCACTATCGAAAAAATAATGGATGGTTAATCCTTCCTATTTCTAATAAAAAGCGCGTTTTACGTGTAGAATTTTTTTCAGGAACACAAGCATCATGCTGGAACAACTTTCCATTTTCGACGCATCCCGCCTCATTCTGGGGGATTACTATCTGGCACTGGAGAAAGGGGAATGGGATTCTTTACCTTCAATTATGGACATGCTGGAACAGCTGGGTGTGAAATTAGACCACTGGAAGGAGAAATATCGTTTCTGGTCGGAACGAATTCCTCAATTACGGAAAGCGGAGTCGTTTTCGGTTCAGGAAAAGGGAAAGTTTCTGGAAGACCTTCAGAAAGAGCTTCTGGAACGAGAATGGATTGAGGAATCGTTACGGGTAGAGAAATACTGGTTGCGCCGCATTTTAAAAGAGATAGATTCCCGGAATCCGGACTATATTACTCCCAACCTCCATGTTGCGGACGCTTTTCTGAAATTGGGGAAGTACCAGAAGGCGCTGGAAGCGGCGCAAATTTATTGTTCCCAGAAAGAAACGGATCCCCGTTTATTGAGCTTGCAAACATACTGTTTGTACAAACAAAATAAACTGGGTGCTGCCACTACTTTAACCGTTTTTGCTATGTTTTACAATCCGTTGCAGGTGGAGCCAGGCTTTTTTTACAATCCCCGCCTGCTGGAAGTACTGAATTCACTTCGAGAAGAGTACCGTAAGGAAGAGGAAGCGCGAGCGGTATGGCCCTGGGTCGCCTGGCAGCAGGGTGTTTTCGAAATTCCCCCGGGGGAAGAGTATGCCGGGAAGATTCGGGAAATTTACGGCAAGAAATTGTTGAAATTTAAACCTCAGGACGAAATTCAAAAACAGTTGTATTTTAATCATCTTCTTTATTTATGCGAGGTGGAGCGGAAGAACCACAAATTCGTCACTGGAGAAATGGTTGAACTTTTAATTTGCATGAAACGCACCAATTGCAAATTTTATCAGAGGTATCTTCAGCACTTGAACCAGTAAAGGAATAATCTGTGGTTAAGAAGACTTTTTCGTTTGAAAAACATCCACCCATTGGGGCACACACGTCCATTGCCGGGGGAGTTCAGAACGCCATTTATCTGGGTAAGGAAATTGGTTGCAATGTGGTACAAATTTTCAGCAAAAACCAGATGCAATGGAAAGCCAGACCTCTGACCGCCGAGGATGCGGAAAAATTTCAAAAAGCAATTCGGGGGACGGGAGTTCTCCCCATGACGGTGCACGATGCTTACTTAATTAATCTGGGTACCGCAAATCCGGTAACTTACCAGCGTTCTTATCAAGCGTTTGTGGAAGAATTGCAACGATGCGAGCTGCTGGGAGTACCTTATCTGGTGATGCATCCCGGCTCACATCTGGGAGAAGGGGAGGAGATAGGGCTCCAACGAATTGCCCAAAGCATTCGTCGGGCGTATGAGGAGTCCGGGGTGACAAAAACGGTGGTACTGCTGGAAACTACCGCCGGGCAGGGCACTAACCTGGGATATCGTTTCGAGCAACTGGCAGAGATTATGGAAATGAGCGGGATGGAAGAAAAGATTGCCGTTTGTGTGGATACCTGCCATATTTTCGCCGCCGGATACGATATTCGCGAAGCGGAAAGTTATTTTCGCACCAAACAGCAATTTCAGCGCATTCTGGGACTGGAAAAATTGAAAGCTTTCCATGTGAACGACAGCAAAGGAGACCTGGGCAGTCGTCTGGATCGCCATGCCCGCATCGGGCAGGGGAAAATTGGAAGTGAAGCATTTCGCCTGCTGGTGAACGATCCGGATTTTCGGAACATTCCCATGATTCTGGAAATCCCCGGTGGGAATCAAGCGTATGCGGAAGATATCCGGCTTCTGCGGGGATTAATCGGGCAAAAAGAAGCGGTGGCAATCCCCAGTGAAGCAACCCAATAGAAGAAGCATTGGCAGGGGATTCATTTCCGGTGATTTCTTGCTCTAATGGAAGTTCGGAGAAAATGGTTTATATCTAAACGATTCGAAAAATAGAGGGATTGAAAAACAATTTGAGGTGTTAAGCAAAAATTTCTTGAATGGTGAATGGAAAACTTGATTTCTAAGCGTATTTTTTCATTTCAAAAAATAAAAAGGAGTAAAACTCATGATAGAAGCAGGCCAGAAGGCGCCGGAATTTCAGCTACCGGCAGATAGCGGCGAGACGGTTTCTCTGGAGCAGTTTCGAGGAAAAAAGACCGTGGTGCTCTATTTTTATCCCAAGGATAATACCAGCGGTTGCACCCGGGAAGCGCAGAGCTTCCGGGATTTTATTTCTGAATATGAAAAGCGGGGTGCGGTAGTACTGGGAGTAAGTCCCGATAGCATCCGCTCGCACCAGAACTTCAAATCCAAACACGAGTTGAATTTTACGCTATTGAGCGATCCGGAACATCAGGTGGCCGAAGCTTACGGAGCCTGGGGAAAGAAAAAGATGTACGGTCGGGAGTACATGGGGATTATCCGCTCCACCTTCATCATTGGAAAAGATGGGGTGGTAAAGTACGTCTTTCCCAAAGTCAAACCCGCTGGTCATGCCGAAGAGGTATTAAAAGTGCTGGATGAACTGGCTGAAGCGGAAGGGTAACGAGACATTTCCGGAAAAATGACGCATTATCCTGAAACCGGGGAAGTTAAGGTTGCCATCCGTATTCCCCGGTTTTTTTGTGCCAGCTTCCCGTAGCTCGGTCGTTTCTAAATCTTTCCGGAAAAATCTACTGGCGACACCCCAAGTTATTCACCATTAACGAAAGGTATTTTTTATTTGGTGGTTGAATTCCCGGGGTATTCGTTCTAATTTCCTTGTGACAAAAAGAATTATTTCCGGGGAATTTCATGCCGTTCGGTGTTCTGGCATTTACGGTGAAAAATGAACTCAATTAAAAATGTGGGAGGCACCATGGTGCAAACGCCCATTGATGGTCGGATTGTACGAGAAAAAATTAATGAAATGAAATTGAACAAACCGGTGGGGCTGGCTTCCATTCGGGAATTAAATCGAATTCGTACCAACATTGAAGCAGCGACCGGTGAGAAGTTTATTCGCATGGAAATGGGTATTCCCGGACTGCCTCCACCCCCAATAGCGGTGGAAGGTGAGAAAAAAGCGCTGGATCGTGGAGTTGGGGCAATTTATCCGCCATTCGATGGTATTCCCCCTCTAAAAGAAGAAATCGCGCGCTTCATTAAAAATTTTATGAATGTAGAAGTGCAACCGGAATCGTGCTTCCCCACGGTTGGTTCCATGCAGGGGAGCTTTATGGCGATGATGGTCTCTGCCCGGCGCCAGGAAGGCAAGGACAAAATCCTGTTTATTGATCCCGGTTTCCCGGTGAACAAACTGCAAGCACGGGTGATTGGTATCGAGAGTTTACGGTTTGATATTTATGAGTATCGAGGCGAGAAGTTGTACGATAAACTGGAATCGTTTCTTTCCCGCGGAGACGTAGGCGCGTTGATGTATTCCAATCCCAATAATCCTTCCTGGATTTGTTTTACGGAACGGGAATTACAAATTATTGGGGAATTGGCTACCCGTTATGATGTAATTGTGCTGGAAGACCTGGCCTATTTCGGAATGGATTTTCGGAAAGATTATTCTCGGCCGGGAGAAGAACCTTTCATTCCGACCGTGGCACATTACACGGATAATTACATTCTGCTTATTTCCAGTTCCAAATCGTTTAGTCTGGCGGGGCAACGCATTGGAATGACGGCGATTTCGGATAAATTGTTCGATCAGCACGCGCCGAATCTGGAAAAATATTTCGGAAGCGCTGTTTTTGGCCGGGCTTACATATTTGGTGCCATGTACGCCTTGAGCTCGGGCGTTTCTCATAGTGCCCAGTATGGATTGCTGGAACTGCTGCGAGCTGTGAACGATGGTGAGTTCAATTTTGTGGAATATGTGAAAGAGTACGGGGAACGCGCCCGGGTGATGAAGAAATTGTTTACCGAAAATGGGTTTCGCATTG
>JALXCH010000592.1 GCA_026991005.1 Calditrichia bacterium
TGTGAATGCTTGTGATGAATTTCTGCAGGAAAGCCGGATGCGGGAAATCCGCACGTCCGGTTTGACGAGGGGAAAGGCGAATGTAAAGGAATTCCCTTTACATTCCCTTTTCTACTCTACTGGGCAAGTGTCTGTCGCCACACAGGTCTTCCTGGAACGGGTCTGCCGATAAGGCTCTGGGAGTGACAGTAAGTGACTATGAGTGATTGTGAGTAACTCCGAGCATGTAGATGAGCTTTTACCTGCTCACGTAATATACCCAAAATCTGCAAGTTCCTTCTGTTACCCCATCTTACCCATATTCGTTAATTAAAAATTGAAGTCGGGTTGCTTCTTTAGTGGTAAAGCAAATTCTACTATTTATCTTTTTTAACCTGTTATGGCATCATCCAGGGAAGTTTAATTTTATTTTACATAACGAGTGAAAGTATTAGCGTCTCATTTTCCGATCTCAGGCGGTGCAACAATTAACAGCTGAATTTGGAAATCTTCGTTCCTTTAACAGAAATATGTACCTATATTCCTGTTGATTTGTGATGCGGTATTTTTTTCTATTTTTATTCTTATTCTTGAATCGGATGAAGATTCTGTTCTTTTCAAACTGGGATTTTTTACAGAGGTATTCCCTCTTAGAAATTATTCTTTTTGGGGTAAAATTGCTGTAAAAAGGTCGATAAGGTTGAATTAAAAGTTTATGGAAATCTATTTCTGCAAAAATCATCCGGATCGCATTGCGCGTTATCGCTGCTACCAGTGCAAGCAGCCCATCTGCCTGGATTGTCGGATGACCATCCGGCACCACTATTTTTGCAGCAAGCGCTGTTACTACCACTTCTTGTGGGACGAGTTTCGGCGATATGTTTCCCGGCGCAAATGGATTGGTCTGGGTGTTTTGCAGGTGCTTCTATTGCTCATCATAGTAGGGGAGTTTTTCTACTTTCAACATCGCTTAAACCACTTATCTGTTACAGGTGAACCGGCAGGTGCGGTGGCAGATAGCGTATATTTAACCGCGCTGCGCGATTTCTTGCATCAATATAGCCCGGAGAAAATGCAGTTTTCCGTGAACGCTACGGGTAACCAGCAGCAAAATGTGTATTCCCTGCACCTCAATGTAAAGCAAAACTGGGTGGTGAACATCTGGAAAAATGGGGTGCCGGTGGTGAGTCGCTCGGTGCAAAAGGATACGGTGAGTGCCTTTTCCCTTCCGCTGGAAGAAGGGGAAAACCGGTTTCGCCTGGTGGTGTTAGACCAGGATCAGCACATGGTTTATCGGGATGAATTTCACCTCGCTTTTCACCGTCCGTTGATGCACCTGCTGGGACGATCCATTGAGCAGGGAAGCAGTCAACACCCATTGATTGCCTTTACTTTCGATGGGGGTTCGGACGATGCCCACACCCGGGAAATTCTTCAGATTTTGAGAGACAATCATCTCCATTGCACGCTTTTCCTCACCGGGCGATTCATGGAACGGCATCCGGAGCTGGTTCAGCAGATGCTTGCCGATGGGCACGAAATCGGTAATCACACCTACGACCATCCCCATTTAACCACTTTTGCCGAAGATCATCGGCAGCAAACCCGCGATGGGGTCACCCGGGATTTTGTGCAGAAAGAACTGCTCAAAACAGACAGCACCTTTTTCGCCCTAACCGGCCAGCACCTCAAACCCTTCTGGCGGGCACCGTTCGGGGAATTCAATCGGCGTATTTTACGGTGGGCAGCTGAAGTGGGTTATCTGCACATTCACTGGTCGCCTCGTTTCGATACCTACGACTGGGTCACCGATCGCTCTTCGCGATTGTACCGCACTCCCGAACAGGTCTTTCGCCACTTCGTGCATCTGGACGAAACGCGTCCCCATGGCCTGAATGGCGCCATTGTACTGATGCACCTGGGCTCCCATCGGGATAATCAAAATATTTACGAAACCCTGCCTAAACTCATTCAAGAACTGCGCAGAAGGGGATACCGGCTGGTCACTATCAGTAAATTGCTCACCACGCTGTAATTTTTTTCCGGAAGGTTGGTTTTTTGATGTGTTTGGGGATTTCAGTGAATTTGGGAGTTTCCTTGATTCTGCGAATCGGGATTTTCTGCCCCGGTAATTAGCCCCATTTATCTCAATAGTAATCCGTGAATTGGAACAGTTCCCGCTCCTCTCCTGCTATCTCATTCTTCGTTTGTCAACCGGATCATTCCACAAGATGGATAAAGAGTTTTATGTTTCGCAGAATATGCCCGGGGAGGTATTTTTTACTCCGATTAATCTCCAATTTTCAGGCTTTCGATTTTTTCGGCGGAATCGCCACGACGAAATCGAATCAGTTTGTTCAACAATTCCAGCACATATTTTTCCATATCCAGAATGAACGATTCCGATTTATGATTGAAGTAGGTATAGGCAACCATGGTAGGGATTCCAATGAAGAGACCGGCGGCGGTGGTAATTAACGCTTCGGAGATTCCTCCGGAGAGCGCTTTCGCCTGCCCTACTCCCAGAGTCTGGATGATATCGAACACTTTGATCATTCCCAGTACCGTCCCCAGCAATCCCAGCAAAGGTGCAATGGTGGCGGCGGTTTCCAGGGTGGTGAGTCCTCGCTGCAACCCCCGTACTTCCTGGCGACCCTGGTCTTCCACCAGGCGGCGCAACTCTTCCGGCGGCAAATCCTGATTTTTTAAACTGGTTAAAATAATCCGGGTAAACGGCGCATCGAACTTGCGACAGACCGATTCAGCCAGTTGCAAATCTCCCGGCGATTTGATTTGCTCCAGCATGGTGACCACCTCCGGAATGAGCACCTTTTTCCGCCGCAAAACAATCGCCCGTTCAATAATCACTGCCACTGCCACTACGGAAGTCAGTAGCAGAAAATACATCATGATCCCGCCTTTTAAGAACAAATCCAGCATCGTGCACCTTTCCTTAAAAATCAGAATTCTGAAAAATTACCGCCTAAAGTTACATGAAAAATTTTCCGGTACCAATCTTAAAATTTACTCCCCTTAGTTTCGTTTTGCCAACTTCCAGATATCAAGAATCAAATAAACCGCAGCGAGCGCAGTGAAATTTTAGAGAATGCTGAATAAAACAACCTCAATGTGCGTAAAAAAATAATTTACAATCCTGTTAATCCTGTTCATCCTGTCTAAAAAATCATTTTAACCTTTAGCAGCAGGTTACACCAGTTTACGCGGTTTTCTTGACCCCAAATTTAAAAATTTTCATTTTCCAGAATGACAGTATTTTGTTTTTTTGCGTGGCGTTCGTTGCGATCGCTGCGGTTCCATAATAAAAAATTAAACCGCAAAGAACGCAAAGAAAGCGCAGAGACCGCGAAGAAACCCCAAATTCCAATTTCCAAAT
>JALXCH010000593.1 GCA_026991005.1 Calditrichia bacterium
ATGCAGGATGAAAAGCTTTCCGGGCGGGTGGAAGTTGCTACTCCCGAAGCTCACCGCCTGATGGTGCAGCATCTGCCGGAATTAACCCAGAAGCTGCAGGAGATGCACATCCAATTGGAGCGGGTGGATGTGCAGGTCATGAATCAACAGGCGGGCGATTCCCGCCACCAGCCTTCGGGACAGACGCCACGGCAATTCCCACACACCGGTAAAGGAAATCTGGCAGGTGAACCAGCGGAAACTAACACGACGCAGAAAGATTCACATAAACTAAAGTTTCATTACAGCACGTTCGAATATGTTGCATGAAAGGAGGTGATTCAAGGATGAGCAACATCAGTGCAGGGACGAGCATTCAGGGACTGGGATTCAACGCACAAACTTCTACCAACGATAAAATTCTGGGTAAAGACGACTTCCTGAAATTGCTGATTACTCAGCTCAATTACCAGGATCCGCTGAATCCCATGAAAGGGACGGAATTCAGTGCACAACTGGCTCAGTTTAGCAGCGTGGAGCAGTTGCAGAATATTCACCAGGAACTGAAAAACAGTATCGATGCCAATTACCTGCTCACCACATCCATCAACAACACCCTGGCTGCCACCGTTATCGGAAAAACCGTGAAAGCCACGGGGAACCAGATTTATCTGGGGGAAAGTGGTGAAGCCACGTTGCATTACGATTTGAGCAGCAAGGCGAAGAAAGTAACCATCGAGATTCTGGATGAGAATGATCAGGTAAAGCGCACCATTACGCTGGACAATGTTGGGAAGGGCGAGCAAAGCTACACCTGGGATGGTAAAGACAATGCCGGAATTGCTCTGGGACAGGGAACCTACCACTTCCGGGTAAAGGCCAGCGATGAAGAGGACAATCCCGTTTCGGTGCAAACCTACATGGTGGGAACCATTACGGGAGTGCGCTACGGCTACAATGGTGCGGAATTGCTGGTGGGAGACCTCACACTGGCGATGAGCGATGTGTACGAGATTCTGGAATAATCATTGAAAACAGGGCACGAAAGGAGGTGAGAGACAATGCCGGGAAAAATTGATGGTGTGAACGTTCCGTTTGTTCCCATTGGCGGATTAGAAGGGCTGCCAGCGCGCAAACCGATAACGCCGGGGCAGGTGGAATCGGATTTCCAGAAGCTGTTGATTGACAAGCTGCAGCAGGAGAATAACATCAAGTTCTCTGCCCACGCCCGCACACGGCTGGAGAGCCGGGGCATCGAACTAACGGTGGATCGGGTAGCGCGATTGGCCGAAGCGCTGGATCGAGCCCGGGAAAAAGGTGCCCACGACTCGCTGGTGTTGATGGAAGACGCCGCCTTTATCGTCAACGTGGATAATCGCACCGTCATCACGGCGATGGATGAGGGAAGTTTGAAAGAAAACGTATTTACCAATATCGATTCGGCAGTCATTATTAAATAATTCATAAACAGGGCTGGACCTTCCTGTGGAACCTACCTTTCCCTTCCGCAGAAGGAAGCCCTGAAACCTCGCCGACCGACTGACGCGAGGTGCACACTCAAGGATGAACAACAAACACAAGGAGGATGTATCATGGGTTTGATGCGTTCACTCTATGCTGGGGTTTCAGGGTTACGCAACCATCAGGTAATGATGGACGTAATTGGGAACAACATCTCTAACGTAAACACCATTGGATTTAAGACGGGACGGGTCACGTTTAGCGAGACCTTTGCGCAAACACTGCGTGGCACCACCCAGCCCATTACCAATCTGGGCGGAACCAATCCTATGCAGGTGGGGCTGGGAATGAGCATTACCACCATCGACACCCTGTTCGGCCAGGGCAATATTGAGACCACCGGGCAGACCACGGATCTGGCCATTCAGGGAGATGGATTTTTCATTGTAACCGATGGCAACAATCGCTACTACACCCGTGCCGGGAACTTTCAGTTCGATGCCACCGGAACACTGATTATGCCGGGCAGCGGAATGCGGGTGCAGGGTTACATGGCCAATTCCGACGGAAAGATTGAAGCCGGAACGCCGCTGAGCGATATCGTGCTGCCGTTTGGTAAAAAGATTGGTGCAAAAGCAACCAGCGAAATCACCCTGGCAGGTAATCTGGATGCCAGTGCCGAGCCAATTGGCAATATCCTGAAAACCGATTCCGTGTATGCGGTGGAACAGGGCGACTCGGATGTTGCGGGGCTGCTGGCCACCGGAAGTGCCAACGAAATCATTTCCGGAATGGTCGTTAATAACACCGAAGTCACCATCACCGTAAACGACGGAAGCACTACCCTCACCAAAAGCTACAAGTACGTGGCCGAGGATAACGGAGTTGTGGGAAACGGGGCATTCCACACTCTGAATGATTTAATTGCCGAGGTCAACAACGATTTCAGTGGCATGAATATTCAGGCCTCTCTCAATGGCTCGGGAGCGCTGGTATTTACCAACAATGGTGCGGGAAATGTGGATTTCACCATCGACAGCAGTAACAACAACATTTTAGCACGGGCGTTACACGCCGGAACTACCACTTTGGCTGCCGGTGGTACCCACGTTACCGATGAATTCTCCCACGTGGCTCGGGAGGATGATTTACTGATTAACCTGCGCAACAAAAACGGGCAGTCGCTGGGACTCCAGGCCAACGACGAAATCAACATCAACGGTTTGGTAGGTGGCAATTCCATTTCTCCCTATAGCTTCACCATTGCTGCTACCACTACGTATAATGATTTTGCCAATCAAATTGAAACGGCATTGGGAATCACCAATGAAGATGGTGTGGAAATCGACACGGATGGCGGTTTGAAAATCCATGCCGATGGCGGCAAGATTTACGAACTGAGTGCCCTGGATATTCGGGCGGACGATACTGCGGGAGCCGGTGGCACCGAACGCACGGTATTTAACAACATCTTCGATAGCACACCCGGCCACTACACTGAACTGCAGGAGGCGGAAGACGCTCAGCAATCCGCCACCATTACCGTGTACGATACGCTGGGCAATGCGTTCGACCTCACCATTATTTACACCAAAGACGTGACCCAGAAAAACCGCTGGAAATGGGAGGTTCAGGTACCTGAACCTGCTCAGGCTGTGGGGGGCAACACCGGGTATGTGGATTTTAACGAGGACGGAAGTTTGAAGGAATTTCGTTTCGACGATGGTTCTTCGGCTCTGCAGATTAATCCCGGTAACGGTGCCAGCACAACGCTGAGCATTGATCTGGAAGCGGGTACCATTGGTGGATTCGATGGTATCACACAACTGGCTGGAACCAACTCTTCTGTGCTGCTTACGGAACAGGATGGTTACAGCATGGGTACGCTGGACCGCATCGTGATTGATGAGCAGGGACGTATTTCCGG
>JALXCH010000594.1 GCA_026991005.1 Calditrichia bacterium
CGTGAATTACCTTCCCGTCTTCGGAGTAAATGCGGGTCACCAGCGCCGGTTCAATGTTTTCCAGTTTGGTCAGGCTGGGTAAACCGCTAATCAGATAAACGAGATAAGCAAGGGAGGCAGTAATAAAGAGCACCCAGAACAGTAGCTTGCGATGTTTCGCTAATTTGCGCCAGAAACCGTTAGAAGAACTCTCTGGCCTCAGCGAATTGGGTTCCGGGTGATGATTTTCCGGGGTAAATTCTTCCATAAGCATAATTTTTTAATATTCTGGAACTTCACAACCTGATTTTAATGTATATTAAAGCGTAAGAAAATATGGATACCGACCTATTAAATCAAGTTGTTTTTCCCGAGGTTCCGGTATCCCGTATGTTTTCTCTTTATTTAAACGCAAAATTTTACTTGTTAAATCAGCGAAAGTTCAATTATATTAAAATTTAATTAAATTGTCTGTATCGAAACGATAAGATGCGTAACCAGGTTCCGAAAATTTAGGCAGAGCCGGAAGGGTGATACAGGCTATCCAGAGGAAAGAGTTATTAAAGCAAAAGGGATAATCTGACTATAATGAAGTTCAAATATGCATTGCCTCTTTTGATCGTTTTATTTATATGGGCGGGATGTGCGGGTCCAATTCATTCTGTAGGAAAGGAGAAAAAGGCCACCGGGAAGAAACCGATTAATCCCAAAGCGTACAATCACTATCTGGAAGGGGCGTTGTACGATTTTCAGGACCAGTACGTTCAGGCTCTCATTGAATACTATCAGGCTTTGTTGTACGATTCCACTTCTGCCCAGATTTACAAAGCCATTGCGCGGGACATGATGCGCTTGCAGAATTACGAGAGCGCTATCGAGTATCTTAAAAAAGCGTACAAACTGGATCCCCGGGATCCGGAAATTTTGAACTATCTGGGAGAGAGTTACTACAATCTCAAAAAATTTCGCCAGGCGATCTCCTATTACGAGAAGCTTTTCGAAAAAATGCCCACCAACGAGACAGTGCGGAACAATTTGATTTTTCTTTACAACAGCCTGAAAATGTATCCCCAATTGGCAGAGCTGTACCACAAGCTGCAGGAAATTTATCCGGAGAATGATGAATATGTGATGCAATATGCTCTGACGCTGATTAAAGCCGGAGATCTGGATCGAGCGGAAAGGGCGTTACAGGAAGTTGTTCGCCGGGATTCCACCCAGGTGGCGGCTTATTTTTTGCTGGGGAGCATTTACGAGAAGCGCCAACAGGACGACCGTGCCATCGAAATTTACAAGCGGATACTGAAGTTTGCGCCGGATTCCCATGAAGCCATCAATAATCTTTATACCTTCCTGCGAAAACGGGAGGATTGGCAGAGCATCGAGAAGATTTTCGGTGGTTTGTTGCAGCAGGATTCTACCAACATCCAGGTGCGATTGATTCTGGCCGAGACCTACTTCTTCCGCAAGGAGTTTGACAAAGCACGTTCCCTGCTGGAACCGGTGCTGGAAGATGAACGCTTCCGACCCACGGCTCTGGAAATGCTGGGGCGCATTGCTTTCCAGGAACAAAAGTTCGACGAAGCTGAGAATTATTTTTCCTTGCTCACCAAAGAGCAGCCGGAAAACCGCTTCGGCTGGATTTTTCTGGCCATTTTGTACAATCGCCAGCACAATTACGGGGAGAGTATTCGGGTGTTGCGCCAGGCGCTGGGGGTATTGCCAGATAACACCGACATTTTGAGTTTGTACGGAAACACCCTGATGCAGGCCGGGCAAGATTCCGCAGCGCTGGAGCCGCTGGAAAAAGCCAACCGACTGGCTCCCGAGGATATCGACATCATTGCTGCTCTGGCTAACGTGTACGACCGCCTGAAAATGTGGGATAAGTGCGATTCCCTGTACGAAGCTGCGCTGCTCAAATATCCCGACAACGCGCTGCTTCTGAACAATTACAGCTATTCCCTCTCCGAGCGGGGCGAAAAGCTGGATAGAGCCCTCCAGATGGCGCAGCGCGCTCTGGAACAGGAGCCGGACAACGGAGCTTATCTGGATACCATGGGCTGGATTTATTTCAAACTGGGCGATTACCAGAAGGCGCTGGAGTACATTCAGGAGGCGGTTAAGGTGCGGGAAGAAAGCGCCGAAGTACTAGAACATCTGGGCGATGTGTACCAGAAGCTGAATCAACCGGAGAAAGCCCGGGAGTACTGGCAAAAGGCGCTGGAGAAAGATCCCGAAAACGAAGAACTGAAACAGAAACTTCAGGAACTATGAAATATTCACTCCTCTGGCTGCTACTTTTTCTGATGTGGTTACCCTCCTGTTCGCCGGTTGCCATTTCCCGAAAACCTGCACTACAAATTTCCTCCCTTGCGGATTGGCCCCGGGTGTACCGGGAGAATTTCGCGTCAATCCGCACGCTGCGCAGCAAAGCCCAGCTCTCCCTGGAAACACCTCAAATGTCCACCCGCTTCACCGTGCAATTCTTATATGTGGCGCCCGATACCATCTTCATGCAGGCCGAGGGGCCCTTTGGGATGGATGTGGGACAGATTTTTATTGGCAGAGAACGATTCCTGATTTACAACCAGTACAACAACCAGTTTCTGGCAGGCTCTCTGGACGATCCCTATTACAGCCGATTTTTACAAACAGATTTTTCTTTTCAGGAGATTAAGAACGTGTTATTGGGCTTTGTTCATCTTCCGGAAAATCTTAAATTACTGGATGCCGAGCACGGAGTGTTTGGTGCCCGGGTGGGTTCCGAGAAGTGGCGGCTGGTGGTAAATCCCGGTACGGGATTGCTGGAAAAACGCGAGGTGACGGTAGACGGTCAGCTGGTGCTGCAGGAGGAATTCAAAAACTATCGGCGCATCGGGCACACGGTGATTCCCGGATTTGTTCGGGTGTTGCTACCGCAGGAACGGCAGCGCTTTTCGGTGCGCCACACTCACCTGCGCCTGAACGAACCGGTGCAAACGGAAGAATACCGGATTGAAATTGAGCCCCGGGTACAACAGTTAATGCTGCAGTAGGTCTCTTTTGGGGAGGGCGGTTGCAGTAGAAAAACGACGGTGCGAGGTACCAAAATCCAGCATCTTTTAAAATAGGATTCCGGGGGAAGAAATCAAAAAACAGGAAAAATAGATGAGCATGGATCTCTCCATAGTTATTCCCGCTTACAACGAAGCGGAATCGTTTCCCGAACTTCTGCAACAAATTCGCGAAAGCGTCCGTCCCTTAAACTTCCGGTACGAAATCATCATCATTGACGATGGCAGTACGGACGATAGTTTTCGGGTGTTGCAGGAGTTGAAAAAGGAACACCCGCAGTTAAAAGTGATTCGCTTCCGGCGCAATTACGGGAAGAGCGCTGCC
>JALXCH010000595.1 GCA_026991005.1 Calditrichia bacterium
TGGGTGCCATGGCTGCTGCCGCCAATTTTGCCTGGAATAATCGGCAGATTATTATGGATTTGACCCGCCGGAGTTTGAAGAAAACATTAAAGATTTCCGATGCCGACCTGGATTTTCATCTGGTGTACGATGTGGCTCACAACATTGCTAAAATTGAAGAGCACGAAATTGATGGGGAACGCAAGACGGTGTGCGTGCATCGTAAAGGTGCCACGCGTGCTTTTCCACCGGGGCACAAGCAAATTCCCGAACGTTATCGCCAGGTGGGGCAGCCGGTGCTCATTCCCGGCGATATGGGACGGTATTCTTTTGTTGCTGTGGGCACCGAAAATGCCATGCACGAAACGTTTGGAAGTACCTGCCACGGAGCAGGTCGGGTTAAAAGTCGGCACCAGGCCTTAAAAGCGGGAAAGGGAAAAGACCTGGTGGGCGATTTAAAGAAGCGGGGAGTGGTGATTCAGGCGCGCGGTATGCGTACCATTGCCGAAGAGATGCCTTATGCATATAAAGATGTCGCCAATGTAATTGATGTGATGCACAAAGCCAACATCAGCCGCAAGGTCGCCCGGTTGCGTCCGCTGGGAGTGATTAAAGGATAACCGGATGGAAAAAATTGCCTTTCGATTTCGCCTGGAATATTGGGGTTATTCACTGTTCGAGAAAGTCATTGGTGCAATTCCGGAACGGATGCTCCCCAGGGTGGCCAGTGCACTGGCCTGGTTTATCTTCCATGTGGTACGCATTCGCCGGGAGGTAACCCTGCAAAATCTGGCTATTGCTTTTCCGGAAAAATCCCATAAATGGCGCAAAAAGGTAGGATATCGGTCCTATCGTCATTTCGTATTGGTGATTTCCGAGTTTTTTAAGATGGCGCGCTGGAGCGCGGAACATTTAAATGACATTGTTCTGCAGGCAGATATCGAATCGTTTTTGCAGGATTATCGGCAGGGGAAGGGAGCGGTTGTTGTGTCCGGGCATTTTGGTAACTGGGAGGTTGGTGTCGGTTATTTGCATTTACGAAGGGTCGAATCGGCGGTTATTCAACAAAGACAGAAAAACCCGCTGGTGGATGCTCACATGCGGCGATTGCGGGAGCGCTGGGGAATGAAAGTGATTTACACCCGTGGTGCTGTTCTCAACAGCATCAAACAATTGAGACAGGGGCGAATGGTGGCATTGTTAGGGGATCAGGATGCGGGAAGCAGAGGAGTTTTTGTACCGTTTTTCGGGCGACCGTCTTCCACACACGTAGGTGCTGCAATACTTACCCTGAAGACCGAAGCTCCTCTTTATTTTGCTTCTTGTTTACGAGTGGGCGAAGCAAAATATCGCATTCGGATGGAGAAAATCCCTATTCCCCGGAAGTGGTTGGGAAAGAAAGAACATGTACAAGAAATAACCGCTGCATTTACCGCCAAGCTGGAAGAATGGGTTCGGCGCTATCCGGAACAATATTTCTGGATGCATCGGCGCTGGAAGACCTCTTTACCAAAAGACCATCCAGAACCGGTAAATTAGCCGGAATGTTTCTTGAACAAACTATCCACATCTTTCTGATCAATACCGGTCAGGCGAATTATATCCTGGCTGGCCTGTTTAATGGAATTAAGTTCCGGTGGGGAAGCTTTACTCTTTTTTTCTTCAATATATTTTTTGAGTTCATTTTTGAGTTGAAGGCGATCCATTTTCTCTTTCAGCAATGAAAATTGCTTCTGGATTGCCTGAAGAATACGCTCGACCGAGGCTAATTTCTGATAGGTGATATCCTGAAATTGGAGGGCATTGACGATGGTAACCGTGTATTCCTGTAATTGTTGTACCAGAGAAAAAGATGGATTCGATGCATTCGGTGGTTCTGCAAGATTTTCTAATTTATCCAGAGCATCGAAAATATGTTCCACTTCATCCATGATTTTCTGAATGGCATTCTCGCTGGTCTGATTGGCCTCTTTTAAGCGATTAATAGCAGTGGGCATGTGCCGGGTTAATTCTCCCATGGAATAATAAAAATAATCAATGAGCGGTAAGACCTCATTGATATAATTCAGAAACGGCTCTGCAATGGGAGCCGTTTTACTCAATCTGCTGTGATTGTTTGCTTCGATTTTTTGGTTCAGTGAAGAATCTTTGTGTGTAGTTGCGCTCATTGTGGTTTCATCTCCCATATTTATTCTGTGATTGCGGAATTTAATCGTTTTTGAACGGACAGGTATTCCATATCAATTTCCATCAGGATATTTTCCACCTGTGTTTCATCCTGAATATTGAGCAGTTTCAGAGCGATGGGGTCGAGAGAATAGACCAGAGAATCCATTCCGGTGCCCATTCCGCTCATCATGGCCATGATATCTGAAACATGAATCATTGAAACCAGAGTTTGATACTCCCGTGGCGCTTTTTCTACCTCATGATGATAGCGAATGGAAAACACCAGCGGATCGGGAAACTGCCATTTGCGAGCAATTTTTTCCCCAACAATGGTATGGTCGGTTCCCAGATAGCGCTGCTCCATTTTCAAAAATTCGGTATGGTGATCAATTTTCAGTTCCTGAAGTAAATCATCATGAAATTTTTCCAGATAGTCGGAGATGATTGCTTTCCCCAGGTCGTGGAGGAGGCCTGCCGTGTAAGCTAAATCGGCATTTACGGTGTGCACCAGTTTTTTAGCCAGAATTTTTGCTCCCAGCGCACAGCGATTAGAGTGTGACCAGAATTCTTCTTTTTCCGAAATGTACCCCTGTAATGGCGAGGAGAATAGGCTGCTGAATGTTTGAGAGAGGGCAATGCTGACGATGGTACTTCCTCCCAGCAGAACCACAGCCTGTTTAATAGAGCTGATTTTATTCCGGAGTCCAAATGCAGCCGAATTGACCACTTTTAAACATTGCGTCGTCAGAGTTACATCGCTTTCTACAATTTTAATGATATCGTCTGTTTGGTAATTTTCATCGGACATTGCTCTTAGCAACCGATAAGGCGCTTCCGAGACTTTGGGCATATTGTTTACCTGCTGGGTAATCTGTTCTTCAATGTTCTTCATAATTCCCATGTCTCCTTTCTGGGAGAAGAAATTGTAATTTTTCGGGTATCGATATCCACGCACACGGTACGGCTAAAATTCTCACCCACATCTTCCTGATGCGGCCCCAATCGATTTTTCTGAAGAATTTTGCGTAAAGCCTCTACATTGCGTGCTCCGATGTTAAAAATACCACGCGGGTCCAGAATGCTGGCACCCCCTACCAACGCTACCCGGATATCGCTCCGTTTGGTTATCCCCCGTTTAATAAATTCTTTAATTAAATTGTTCACGGCTACATCTGCAAAATAACCCGGTAAGGATTGAC
>JALXCH010000596.1 GCA_026991005.1 Calditrichia bacterium
AAAACTCAAAGGCATCGCCAAGGTTGAAGCATAACGTTCCGATGTGGTCGAATTCCAGAAACAATCCGGAATGGCGCATGCGGGAGTGGAAAAAATTCCGTTCTAACTGGTTGCCCAGATGATTGATAAACAAATATATGAAAAAGTCCAGATTATTCAACTCATAGAGTTCTTTATCCCAACTCTCGACAAATTCCCTCACGGAAATAAACGTTTTTTGGAACCGCTCCGACAAAATAGATCCTCCACTAATTTCATTTGAATTTAATAGGTGGTGGGAGGGGAGTCAACAAAAAAGACGGAGATTTTTAAACTAAAAGCTGAATGTTACCCACCCGGTTGGCGATACCGAAGGACCAGGGAAAATTTTTCACCGGAAAATAAAAAAAGCGACCCGGGAAGAGTCGCTGTAAAATAAAGACTTATCGTTTGCTGGCCTTATAGACGGGATTTTAATTTTTCCAGCATGTCCCGGGTCATGCTGTCCAGATCATATTCAGGCTTCCAGTTCCAGTCCTTGCGGGCGTTTTGATCATCAATGGAATGGGGCCAGGATTCAGCAATGTGCTGGCGGAAATCCGGTTGATACTGAACCTGGAAATCAGGATAGTATTTCCGGATAGATTCCACAATATCGCCCGGAGTGAGGGTCATGGCATGGACGTTATACACCCGACGGGTTAAATGTTCCGGCTCAGCAAAGGCCAGATCAATAATGGCTTTTATGGCATCGGGCATATACATAAAGGGCAGGGGAGTGTCTTTAGCGATATAGCAGGTGTAAGCCTGTCCCTTCACGGCGTTGATGTACAGATCCACGGCATAATCTGTGGTTCCACCACCGGGCAGCGTCTCGCTGCTAATAATTCCCGGATAGCGAAGAGAGCGCCCATCTACTCCGTATTTCAGGTAATAATATTGAATAAGTTTTTCCCCGGCCACTTTGGTAACTCCGTACATGGTGGTGGGATTTAGCGCGGTGTCGTCCGGAGTATTCTTTTTGGGAGCATCGGGTCCAAAAGCGGCGATGGAACTGGGAACCACAACCCGCCGGACTCGATGGACACGAGCCGCTTCCAGAGCATTGATTAGTCCATACATGTTAACCTGATAGGCCAGCTGAGGATTTTGCTCTCCTCTGGCAGAAAGGATTGCTGCCATGTGAAAAATGGTCGTGATGTTTTTCTCCACCACCAGTTCATTAAAATGGTTTAACCGGGTTACATCCAGGTAATAAAAAGACACCTCTTCCGGAAACAGAGAAGACGGTTTTTTGATATCCGATGCAATGACATTCTGTGCACCAAACCTCCTGGCCAGAGCGATGACTAATTCACTTCCAATTTGGCCGCAAGCGCCAGTAACCAGAATTTTTTCCATATTTTCCTCATCCCGATTTTAGTGACGGGGAAAGGTAACAAATTTGTGATATAATTTTCAAATAAATTCTAAAATTCCTCCAGGGAAATGAGATACACCGATTCAAATGTGATGCAAATCATTTTGTGATTGAAATTGCCTTATTAAACTGAACCGTTTCTTACGATGTAAATCCTATGTTCTGGTAAATTCCTCATCAGCATTACCTTTTAAAATTTAACCGGTTCAGCAATCCTTCCGGATGTATTACCCCGGTAGAAATGAGTATGGTTAAATTTGTCGATATTCCTATTTTTTCATTATCACCGTTAAATAAGGAGGCGAATATGAGGAAACCAAAGCACGTTCTCCACTATTTATTTTTAGTATTTGTCATTGTTTTTCCCCAAATTGTTTTTTCCAGTTGGTCTAATGATCCTTCCGTGAATAATCTTGTCTGTAATGCCAATTCACAACAGAATTTACCTGAAATCACCGGTGATGGACATGGTGGGGCAATTATTGTATGGCGTGATTATCGAAGCGGGAATGATTGGGATATCTATGCTCAACGAATCAACGCTCATGGTATAGTGATGTGGGCAAATAATGGAATAGTAGTGTGTAATGAGGGAGGTTCACAATTTAGTCCATCCATCGATGCTGATGGTTCCGGAGGTGCTTTAATAAGCTGGACAGATGAAAGAAATAGTGGTACATACACTGATATATATGCCCAGAAAATCAATGCGAATGGGGTGGCACAGTGGACTGCTAATGGTGTGGGGGTTGGGGTGAAAAATGGTGAAACATACTATTCTTCTCAGATAGTATCCGATGGCAGTGGCGGAGCCATTGTCGTTTGGTATCAAGAATCCGGAATACTCGTTGCACAAAGAGTGAATGCTTCTGGAGTTGCCCAATGGGGAAGTAACGGGATTTTTATTTGCGATAAATCTAAAACCCCTCCGAATTTTGGTGTCGTTTCGGATGGGAACGGAGGAGTTGTGATTGCCTGGAGTGATGTTCGAAACACTAATTCAGACATTTATGCTCAACGATTGGATATTAACGGAAATAAAAAATGGACTGCGAGTGGAGTAATAATATGTAATGCCAGTGGCGACCAGGCAGAGGTTACGATAACTCCGGATGGTAATGGTGGTGCCTATATTGCCTGGAGTGATAACCGAGGAAGTGATCAAGACATTTATGCTCAATATATTAATGGCAACGGGGTTGTTCAATGGACAGCCAATGGAGTAGCCGTTTGTACCGGAAATGATACACAACTTCGCCCGGCAATTGGTGACGATGGGAATGGTGGAATGGTTATTTGCTGGACCGATTATCGTAATCCTGCACATACTCGAATTTATGCCCAGAGGCTCAATTACAGCGGAGTAGCACAATGGAGTGCTAATGGTATTGCTGTTTCCGGAGCCAGTGTAGATGCCGATTATCCCAAAATGATTATGGATGGATCTGGCAACGCAATCATTCTGTATAATAAAAATGAAGAAATCGGCGGTCTGATCAATACAAATATTTATGCCCAAAAAGTGGATGCCAATGGGAACTTTCTCTGGGCATCCGGTGGCATTGCCGTGAATAGAGGAACCAACATTCAGGAATTTGCTGTTGTGATTGTTGATGATAATGCCGGAGGCGCAGTGGTAGCCTGGCACGACAGTCGAAGTGGTCAGGACGATATTTACGCCCAGCGCGTGTACGAGAATGGCACGATATATGGTGCCCAAGCTAATGAAGTGATTATTAACGAATATGATGGCGATGTGGCGAAAGGGGGTGAATGGTTCGAACTACTGGTAACGAAATCCGGAGGTATCGATTTGACTAATTGGATTTTTACCGATGAAAATCCGGATCAGATGAGTTCCCCCACAGGGGAAGGAATTTATGCCTTTGCGAATAGTTCAGTATTGAGCCACATCCCTCAGGGAGTTTACATCGTGGTGGAAAATGG
>JALXCH010000597.1 GCA_026991005.1 Calditrichia bacterium
GGTCATAAATTGTGAGGGAGAGCTGGTAAGCACCATCACTTTTGGCCGGTAAATCGAACTGAATATTGGTTGTGGGATTAAAGGGATTGGGATAATTGGGATGCAAACCGAATCGCTCCGGAATCTGATTATTTAAACGGGTGATATGGTCACCGGACATGGGTGTGGCAGAAATGACCTGATGGTAAGTGAGATGCCCGTTGTAATCTCGATCCGCCAGGCGATAATAATAAGTCATGCCATTGGTCACGTCATTATCCGTATAGGTGTACACATGCTGGATGGTGCTGTTGCCATGCCCGGGAATTTCGGCAATTTTCTGGAAATTGGACTGATCGATACTGCGCTCCAGGATAAAGGCATCGTTTTCAATTTCCGATTCGGTGACCCACTGCAGCAGCACCTGTGCATCTCCCGCCTGAGCGGTAAAAGAAGTGAGGGTGACGGGGAGGGATTGATCGTAATTAGCAGGCGCATCAGGACTTACATTATTTTCTAGATTATATCCATACCAATGAGAAAAATTTCCAGGTGATTTATAACCATCTCCTCCATCTAATGAATTATCCGGCCAACTTGCGAATGTCCATTCACTACCAGTTGTTTCATTAATAAAATATCCTAATATATATATTTTATTAGGAGTTCCAATATCCGATAGTGGAAGCTTTAATTCAAAATAATTTGCTCCGTCATTATCCCACATTGACCCATTAAATGATGAACTCTGCCATGAAGAACCATTCCAACTTTTTAAAGCATAATATCCTTCGTCCGTTCTATATTGAAAGAAATAATCCGCATAAAATGGTAAAGTCCAATCCTGAGTATTAAAAGAAGGAGCATCATCTGTTCCATTTCCAGTTTTAGGAGATTCTTGAGGATCAACATCTATAAACCAAATTATCCATTTTCCAGAACTTTCCTCTGAACCAATGGCAGAACCTGTGTAACCCAAATATAAATTATTCTGGTCCCATGTACAATATGCGGTATACCCATTTGTACTTGTGGTAAAATCTTCATCAGTGTCAAAATCATTCGTTCCATCAATAGTAATAGTATGGTAAGTTGTAGCAAAAATATTTAAATACAGTAACAATAAAATTGACATTGAAAATAAATATTTCATGATGGCCTCCTACTTATTTTATTTTATTTTATTTTATTAGTAACTCATTTTTAAGTGTCTTTAGACCGGCTTCTGTAATTTAAACATTTTTTCTATTTTATCAAGGAATTAATAAAAAATCGCGCCACTGAAGTCATTTTTCCGAAATAATAGTTGCGGTTAAATATCTGTAAAAATGCAGTAAATCATAACGATGTCGGGTTTTAAATGGAAATACACGCACTATAGATCATCCTAGTAATCCGGACTCTTAACCACTCACCCCATTTGATTGGAATCACAGAAATCCCAGGAAAGCACATTAAATTTGTGGCATTATTACACAGCAAAATAACACGAACAATAACATTTTGAACCATAATAAGGAGGACCGTTTATGAAGGTAAATCGGTACAAATCATTATTTTGTTTTCGGAGATGGTTATTATCAGTAGCGTTATTCCTGTTTCTTATAGGTATAGGAAGCACTTCCTTATTGGCACAGGATTATTACGTGAGTCCCGACGGAAGCGATATTGCTGGAGATGGTTCTTCCGGAAATCCCTGGCGAACCATCCAGCACGCCATCAATCAGGTACCCGCTGGCGCAACTATTTACATTATGGATGATGGAGTTGAAGGAAACGATGATTATGTGGAAAATATAGATGTCAATAAAGGCGTTAAAATTATGGCGGATCCTTTCAATTCCACTGTTCCCAGGATAAAAGCCAGCAACCCCTCCGACCATGTGTTTTATGTTACTACAGATAATGTGTGGATTCACGGATTACAAATCTATGGAGCTACCGACAATGGTATGGCAGGAATTTATCTGGATAATGTAAACAATTGCAGCATTATGGGGAATACCATCGGCTGGGATAATTCTAAATACAACGATTATGGAATCATGCTGGTGGCCTCTTCCGATAACAACATCCAGATGAATACCTGCAACTACAATAACTGGGGTATTACTCTGGTAAATTCTTCCTACGACACGTTAAAAGGGAATATTTGTTCTTATAACGTCAATCATGGAATTGAATTATATAACGGAAGCAGTTATAACATTGTGGATAATAATCAGTGCAACTACCAGAACTCCTACCATGGCATATACCTCTGGCAGGGTTCGAACTATAATTCCATTACCGCCAACGAATGCAACAACAACGGTTTTGATGGCATTCTGGTGAACGGATCCCGATACAATCATATCACCGGAAATACGGCAAATTCCAATACGGTGGATGGCATTGAATTGTACAACGTTGCCACCAACAACACCATTTTTTATAACACCTGCACCAACAACTCAGGTTACGGGATAAAAATTGATGGAAATTCTGGTGGAGATTGGGTAGCTTTAAACCAATTAGAAGGGAATACCCAGGGTAACGTCAATAATGCCAGTTTAACGGTTAACTGGAATCCCTCGGTGAAATTAGGGTACTGTTACAACAGTCAGGTGAGTTATAAGAATTATATGGGTAACTATTACGACGACTACGCGGGAAATGATATTGATGCCAATGGAATCGGGGATAATTCCTATACCACCGGGGGAGCGAATGATGATTATCCGTTGATGGAACTTCCCGACAATTACATCTGGCAATTCTGGGTATTGTGCCGGTATCAGCAATTACAACAGGGAGATTTTGGCATCGAAGGATACAGTCAATCCATCGCCCCTTACGGTTCAAAGATCTGGACATCGGAACTCCCCACCCAGGCTGATATCTACTTTCCTCCCGGAGATCAAATTCAGGGAACCAGCTGGACGGGCCAGATTACCTTCACCACCGGCCTAAACACTCCCGGGCCTCAATACTTTCAGATCGAAATTGGGTATGCCGACGACCAGAGCGGTAACGGATTTGTCGCCACCGGACCGGATGTGCAGTTAACCGGGGATGGTTCTTCCAAAGAATTTGCCTTTGCCTGCGATGAGCAGGCATTTACCATTCCCGCGGGAAAATACCTGGCCGTCCGGTTAAACAATCAAACCTCCAGCTCTTACACCGTACAATTGGGTGCGGCCTGGACCTACATCTCCGCTCCGGAAGGCGGACAGGATTATTCCCTGCCCGTAACTTTAAACTTTTTCCGGGCCAATGTGGATGGATTCTATGTCAATTTGAGCTGGCAAACCAGCAGCGAATTGGATAACGCCGGTTTCCACCTCTATCGCAGACAGGGTGAAGGTGGAGAATACGTGCGCATTACACCGGAAATGATTCCCGGTGCCGGGCAAAGCAATACCACCCAAACCTACCATTACCAGGACGTACTGCGTGCTTCGGGAACCTACTACTATCGGCTGGAGAGTATATCCACCAACGGACACCGGGTAGTTCGGGGAGTGGTCAAAGTACACTTTACCCTTCCTCACGGTGAACCGCCCGCTCTCAATATTCCTAAAACTACCAATCTTTTCAAAAATTATCCCAATCCCTTTAACCCGGGAACCCATATTACGTTCGATTTAAGCAAACAGGAACATGTACGTCTGGAAGTTTTCAATCTTCTGGGGCAACGGGTGAAGGTTCTGGCAGACGAGCACCTCTCTCCCGGTCACTATCGCTATTACTGGGATGGCACCAACAGCGATGGTAAACCCATGCAAAGTGGCATTTACTTCTACCGCCTGAAGACCGAATCCTACCAGAAAGTGTATAAAATGATGCTTACCCGGTAAAAAGGATAGGAACTATTTAACTCAAAAGGCCCGTTTCATCCGCGAAGCGGGTCTTTTGTTTTTTCCTAAAAAGCATAAGTATTTTATCGGTTCCATCATCATGTGCGAGAATCGCCGGTCGAAAAGTCCCATTTCAATTCGTGCCCGATTAATTCCTTCACACAATTCATATTTATTTGTTCATAATTCATTTATTTCTTTTTCTTTCCGCAATCCATAAAAAAATTTCTAACCAACTTTTCAGGAGACTCCCAAACCTGTTTCGAGGATATCACCAGAAAAGCATTCAAAAATCATTTCCGGATTATATTTTGAATATGGAAAAAATATTGTCACTTTTCGGAATATGGTCTCCATCCCATAAACATGGGATTGCATGAAAAAAATTTTATAGTAATATGTGGGCAAAAAAACTGGAGGAAAGATGATTAGCAAAATGCGTTTTACCCTGTTTTTGATGGTATGGGTTGTAGGGATTATTTTCGTATTTCCCTCTGCACATGCCAATAATCTCTCCATTCAAAATGTCCAACTCACCGGTCGCAACACCACCGACCACTATGTGATGGTACAATTCGATATTTCCTGGGAGAATTCCTGGCGAGACGCTGTGAACTACGACGGTGCCTGGGTGTTTATTAAATACAAAAAGACCGGATTAGGCTGGCATCATGCCACCCTTCATACCAGTGGCCACAGCGCTCCATCCGGTGCCAATATAGAAGTGGGCACTACCAATGGTGTGGGGAAAGGAGTATTCATTTACCGCAGTTCCGAGGGCAGCGGCGACGTGAACTGGAGCAGCGTGCAGTTGCGCTGGGATTATGGCTCGGACGGCCTGGCAGATAACGACCTGGTGACGGTAAAAGTATTCGGCATCGAAATGGTGTATGTTCCTCAGGGAGCTTTTTACGTAGGCGACACTCCCGGAGGAAATGCGGTGAATAATTTTTATGAATATGGTACCAGCAACGATCCTTACCTCATTGATTCAGAGGATGCCATTGACGTTGGTACCACAAACGGTAACCTCTATTACCACAATAATGGAGGCTCTCCCGGAGATTTTTCCGGCCCCATTCCAGCAGATTTTCCTAAAGGTTATGATGCCTTCTGGTGCATGAAATACGAAATTACCCAGGGACAATACACCGATTTTTTAAATACCTTAACTCGCACCCAGCAAAACCAACGGACAGAAACGGATATTTCCACCAGTAGTATCAGCGATATTTATGTAATGAGTGGTAGGTCTTCAGAAATTTATCGAAACACCATAAAATGCCCTTCTTCCGGGAACGGAACCTCCTCCCCTATCACCTTTTCTGTGGATGCGCCGGATTTGGCTTGTAACTATCTGTCTTTTGAAGATGTAAAAGCCTACCTGGATTGGGCAGCGCTGCGTCCCCTCACTGAGCTGGAATTCGAGAAAGCTTGCCGGGGGCCAGAATATCCAGTGCTTAACGAGATGGCTCATGGCAACGGAAACGGAGGCGCCATTACCGGATTTGAAGGAGTGGATAAAAGCGGAACAGAAACGAAAAGTCCCACAACCGGTTTGATAAACAAAGCCTATGGGAACCAATCCGGGGTTCAGGGCCCGGTGCGTGTAGGCATTTTTGCCGCTACGGATAATGGACAGGGTTATACCCGGGAAAATGCGGGAGCCAGTTATTGGGGAATAATGGAACTAAGCGGAAATGTAGTTGAACGGTGTGTGACTGTGGGTAATACTTATGGTCGTGCTTATACCGGTTTAACCGGAGATGGGGAACTGAATTCCTCAGGCAATTCCGATGTAACCAACTGGCCACCAAGTGGTTACGGCCAAAGCTATCGGGGTGGAAGCTGGTCTCGTGATCTGGCAGAGTGTATGGTCGGATATCGTCTTTATGGCAGTATTAATAACACTGCTCGAGGCTCTGATATGGGCGGGCGAGGTTGTCGGTAATTCCCCTTAAATTAAAATCACTGTTATCCCTGGGAAAATGCAAGAGAAGCTAGAAGTCCATTAAAATCAGAATCGTCGCAGGGCGAATACAGAATGAAAAATTGAAAACGTAATCTGCGCAAACAATGGTTTTTGGAGAAACGATGATATTCGACGATTGAAATTCCGGGTACTTTAAGCCCTGGAATTTCCAGACCGGTTATAAAACAAGGTGGAACAGATGAAACCACGAACATTTTTAATAACCATATACCTCCTTTTTCTGCTGCCGTTGGATGGCTTTAGCCAGCGGGGGCCCACAGATACGGGAACCTTTTTCTCCGGAGGAAACTACGACGGTTACGGTGCGGCTTCTTTTTCCTACCGGGAGGCATCTTCGACAGATAACGCTTTCTCCGGTGGCAGTTACGATGGATATGGAGCAGAGCAATTCGCTTATCATCAATCCGGAAGTACCGCTGCTTTATTTACCGGGGGCAGTTACGATGGGTATGCAATGGAAACCAACCATCCCCATCAACCTAATAGCACTGCACCAATGTTTACCGGTGGGAATTATGATGGATACGCGGCCCAGCGAACCCTGACCCATACGGCCAGCAATAGCGATGCTGCCTTCACCGGTGGCAATTACGATGGATATTCCGGAACGAAATTCGCCTACCGTCAACCCTCTTCCAGCGAATCCCCCTTTACCGGGGGGAACTATGACGGCAGCGCCATGTCGGTTACGGCCGATGATATTTCCCTGCCGGTACAAATTGCCCTCTTTACGGCTGTGGCACGCTACGATGGCATCCACATTCTCATCCGTACCGCTTCGGAAGTGGACTTTGCCGGATTTAACATTTTCCGTTCCGACAGCATGAACTCCGGCTACCAGCTTATCGCCTCCTATCTAAATAATCCGCAATTACGTGGGCAGGGCAACTCCACCCACGGGCATGAGTATTCCTACCAGGATACTCAGGTCCAGCCGGGGCAACTCTACTGGTATAAATTAGTAAGTGTGGATGTGGATGGCTCTCAGGAAAGCTTTGGGCCCATCTCTGCCAGGGGAATGGTAGTACCGGAAAATTTTGCTTTACAGCAAAATTTCCCCAATCCGTTCAATCCCAAAACCACCATTACCTTCCAGCTGCCCCGAAGCGAGCAACCCGCCATGCGGGTAAAGCTGGAAGTGTTCGATGTCTCCGGTAGGCTTATTCGCACTCTGATTGATGGGGAAATGTTTCCCGGAACCTACCATGTGAGCTGGGATGGAATGGATAACCAGGGAAAACGGGCACCTTCCGGCGTGTATTTCTACCGCCTCTCTACTCCTGAATATCTGAAAACCCGTCGGATGGTATTGTTGAAATAATCTTAATCCCAATAGTTCACCAGCCCGATACTCAAACCCGGCACCCGGTTCTGCACTTAATGCAGAGCCGGGTGTTTTTCATTTCAACCAAACTACAGCCTGGATGGATTGTGGGTTAAATCGAATCGGTCCAGAGACATCACTTTGTGCCAGGCAGCCACAAAATCCCGAACAAATTTCTCCCGGTTGTCATCCTGCGCATAAAACTCGGCCAGCGCCCGCAACCGGGAGTTGTGTCCGAAAATTAAATCCACCCGGGTAGCCACCCACTTTACTTTGCCATTTCCTCGCTGGCGTCCCTCAAATTCATTTTCCGAAACCGCCTGCCATTCTATTCCCATATCCAGCAAATTCACAAAAAAGTCGTTGGTTAATACACCGGGTCGTTCGGTAAACACCCCATGAGGAAGATTCCGGAAATTACCTTCCAGTACACGTAAACCACCCAACAGTACCGTCATCTCGGGCGGCGAAAGGTTCAACAACCGGGCTTTATCAATAAGCCACTCTTCCGGCCGTCCCTCAACTCCGGATTTAAAATAATTTCGGAAACCATCTGCCTGCGGCTCCAGAAAAACAAACGACCTCACATCCGTTTGTTCCTGGGTAGCATCGGTACGTCCGGGAGTAAAGGGAACCTTCACCGAATATCCGGCTTTACGCGCGGCTTCTTCCACCGCAGCACAACCGCCCAACACGATTAAATCTGCCAACGTCACCTTCTTCCCACCTGAAGCCAGGCGGTTGAATTTCGCCTGAATGGATTCCAGAACCCCCAACACCCGGGTTAACTGCTGCGGTTCATTGATCTCCCAATCCTTCTGGGGCAGCAAGCGGATGCGCGCTCCGTTGGCACCACCCCGCTTATCGGAACCGCGAAAAGTGGAAGCAGCCGACCAGGCAGTGTAAATTAACTCCCGAAGCGGCAGGCCACTCTGTAAAATTTCCCGCTTTAACTGTTCAATATCGCTTTCGTCAATTACTTTAAAATCTACGGGAGGAAGCGGATCCTGCCAGGGAAAAATTTCTTTCGGGATTTCCGGTCCCAGGTAGCGCGCTCTCGGTCCCAGATCGCGATGGGTCAACTTAAACCAGGCACGTGCAAAGGCTCTGGCAAATTCTTCCGGATTGTCCAGGAATCGCCGGGCAATGGGTCGGTAACTGGCATCCATTTTTAACGCCAGATCGGTGGTTAGCATGATAGGCACGTGCTTTTTATCGGGATCGTGAGCATCCGGTGCCATATCTTCAGGATCGGGATTCACGGCTTCCCACTGCCAGGCACCTGCAGGACTCTTCACCAGATTCCAGTCGTACTTAAACAGCAAACGCAAGAAACTATTGTCCCATTGAATGGGAGTGGGCGTCCAGGCACCTTCCAGACCGCTGGTGATGGTATCGGCACCTTTTCCGCTGCCAAAGCTATTTTTCCAGCCCAATCCCTGCTCTTCCAGAGGCGCCGCTTCGGGTTCGGGCCCCAGATATTTTTGGGGATCGGCGGCACCATGCGCTTTTCCGAAGGTATGACCACCGGCAATCAGCGCAACGGTGTCCTCATCATCCATTCCCATCCGGGCAAAGGACTGGCGAATGTGTTTTGCCGCCTCCAGCACATTGGGCACTCCGTTGGGACCTTCGGGATTCACGTAAATTAATCCCATGTGGTCGGCAGCCAGCGGTTTTTCCAGCACTCCCTGTTCGTTATGGCGAGCATCGCCCATCCATTCTTTTTCCGGACCCCAGTAAATATCCTCTTCCGGTTCCCAGACGTCCTCCCGCCCCCCGGCAAATCCCAGGGTGCGAAATCCCATGGACTCCAGCGCGACATTCCCCGCCAGAATCATTAAATCTGCCCAGGAGATCCGGTTACCATATTTCTTTTTGACGGGCCAGAGCAAACGCCGGGCTTTGTCCAGATTGATATTGTCCGGCCAGCTATTAAGCGGTGCAAATCGCTGATTACCGGTGGAAGCACCACCCCGCCCATCGGTGATGCGATAGGTCCCCGCACTGTGCCAGGCCATACGGATAAACAACGGCCCATAGTGCCCATAATCGGCGGGCCACCACTCCTGTGACTGCCGCATCAACTCCTGCAAATCTTTTTTGAGGGCGGCTAAATCCAGCTTCTGGAATTCCCTGGCATAATCGAAGTCTTCGCCCATGGGACTGATGCGAACGCCATCCCGATGCAATAGCCCCACATTCAACTGGTCCGGCCACCAGTTCCGAAGCAAACTCCCACCCAATACCGTGGGTTTACGCCGGATATTTCCAGACTTTTCATTTTGATTGCTATTCATGGGTTATTCCTTTCATGTTATGGTTGATATGCGTTTTTGGTAATTTTCGTCAGGTAAACTAACTCGTGCTATTTCACGAGTTAGGACTCCTAAAATCCGTTTTCTGCGTTTTTCTGAAGTTTCCAGAAAGAAACGAACCGAACTCATTTGCCAGTAAGCAATTCCTTTTTTCCATTCGGCAAAAGTAAGCAACAGATTTCTTATTTCGTTTATGATACAAATTACTAATATTAACAATATCGTAATTACTCCTATTATAAAACCAAAAGAAACCTGCTCCCTTATGACGAGAGCAGGAATTCCTATTTTTGAGACTGGCACTTATCGCAAATGCCTTCTACCGTTACTCGCTTGGAAAGTACGATAAATTTATTTTTCAATTCCTCCGGAATAGGAAGGTCATCGTATTCTTTATGGTAGAAATCGTAGATGGTACCGCAGCGGATGCAGCGGAAATGATGATGGGGACGCAGGTTGGGATCGAACCTTTTGGGATCTCCCCAGCCTTCCACCACCCGCACCAGACCGATTTGAGCAAATGTGAGCAGGGTCCGATTCACGGTATCCAGAGAAACGTTTGGATATTTTTTCTTAATACGCTGATGGATGAGTAACGCAGAGGGGTGTTCCCGGGAGTGGAGTAATTCCTGATAGATAGCAATTCGCTGGGGAGTTACTTTTAGATGGTGTTTCTGAAAAGCCTGGTAAAGTGCCTGTAAATCCTTTTCCATGTCCTCATCCTCATATTAAGAGCATATCGCAAATATTGTGGTATAATATATAGGAGTTATTCCTAATTAGCAAGTGTTAATTTTAATTGATTATCATTTTTTTCCGGGTTGAAGATTGGAGTGTCAATCATATGATATTCATTACCGTTGTATCTTTTGTGGTTTCTGTGGGTGCAAAATGCAAATTTTTAATTTAAAATTCTTAATTCAAAATTCTCAATTCCATCAGTATCGCCCTTTCAGGGCTCAATTTTTGTGGCGTTCTCTTTTCCCAGGGCTTCGCCCTGGGCTATCTATATGTGAGTGCTTCGCACTCCTGTTGAAATAACGTTTTATCTTCACTATTTTGCATTTTTATTAGAATTTAATTCAGCCAGAAAATTGTTTTGTTTCCCAGCAACGAATTGTGCAGATTTACACGAACCCGTCTAATTAAAAATTCTTAATTCAAAATTCAAAATTCTCTGTTCTGTTAGCGTCTCCATTTCGGGGCTCCATTTTTGGGGTGGTCTCTATTTCTCAAATTTCAAATCTCAAATAATACTGTAGGTTATTTTTCCAACCAAATTTTTCGATATTTTTTATTCGTGCCAATTCGTGTGATTCGTGGTTAAAATCTTTTCCATGACTGAAGACCATAGGCTAAATTCTTTCGGCCACTCCGTGGCCTTGTATCCTGCCAGAGGAAAGGTTCTCCAATCCGTAGATCCTATTTCGAGCACACAAAATACTCACTCAAAAATATCCTCCCTAATTATCTCAATTGTCCCATTTTTACATTATTCATTTTACATTTTTCATTTTTCATTTTCAATTT
>JALXCH010000598.1 GCA_026991005.1 Calditrichia bacterium
CACCATTCTGGAAAACAATATCATCCAGACCGTGGCTTCCGGCATTAACACCTCCACGGCGGGGGTTATTTTTACCGTGCCCATTTTGCTCATCCGCGGAGCCGATTTCAACATCTGGTGGGTGGGAGCCGCGTGCGTGGCGGGCGCTATTCTGGGGGTGGGATTCATCATCCCCATTCGTAAGCAGATGATTGACATCGACCGTTTGCGTTTCCCCTCCGGTACGGCTATTGCCAGTATTCTGCGTTCCCCTGCCGAAGGGATGCGCAAATCCCGCCTCCTGCTGTGGGGCGCTCTGCTTTCTGCCACGGTCTATTTGCTCATTCAATTCCCCCGGCTGGGACTCCCTTATGTGCTACCCGCCTCGCTGGACCTGGGACGCCTGCTGCATCTCCCGGCGTACATTAACAACGTGTGGGCAATTTCGCTTTTAAGCGTGGGGATTGGTTTTATCGCCGGGCGCAACGGGTTGTTTGTACTGGCTGGCGGGTTGCTGGCATACTGGTTTATTACCCCGCTGGTCATCTCCCTGGGCTGGATTCCCGCGCATCTCACCGGCAGTCAGATTCCGGACTACATTCACAGCGAGATGACCCGGCCCCTGGGCATCGGGATGCTCATTGGCGGTTCCCTCATCAGCATTGTGCTTACTCTTCCGGCACTTAAAGCCACGATGAAAAGCCTATCCCTGAAATCGCTGAAGAGCGTTGCCAGCGATGAGCTTCCCATCCGGGTGCTTTCTGTGGTGGTACTGGGGGCGTTTGTTCTATTCTTCCTTTCCGCGTATTTCACTTCGGAGATTGGGCTGTTGCCCTCGCTGGTGGTCTCTCTGGTGGGTACGCTCTGGCTCTGGTTTGCGGGCATCATTGTTTCCCAGGCAACCGGAATGACCGACTGGACACCCATCAGCGGTATGTCTCTGCTGGCTGTGGCAATTCTAATGGTGTTTCTTCCGGCTGACCAGGTGGTTACGGCGGTGCTCATTGGTGCTGCGGTATCCGTTGCTATTGCCGAATGTGCAGACATGATGCAGGATCTGAAAACGGGCTATCTGGTGGGAAGCCGCCCCTTTAAGCAGCAAACTCTGCAGCTGCTGGTGGCAGGCATTGGGCCGGTGGTTTCCCTTTCGGTCATGCTCCTCATCTGGAACAGCGGAGGGGTGGATCCGGTAACCGGAGCGAAGCTGCCGGGGTTTGGTCCCGGGACGGACATTGAAGCGCCCCAGGCTGTGGCATTGGGGGCCACCATCGACAGCGTGATTAAAGGAAATGTTCCAGTGGACAAGTACCTGGCGGGCGCGGTAATGGGGGGACTGCTCTCCTTCAGCGGAATTCCCGGATTGGGCGTAATTATGGGCATCGCCATGTACCTATCCATCAAATACATTCTTCCCTACGGGCTGGGCAGTTTAATTAACATCATCCTGGTGCGGCGCAAAGGGAAGGAATGGGCGGAAAGCCAGGGCGTGCCGTTTGCCGCCGGTCTGATTGTGGGCGAAGCACTGCTGATTATCGTGTTTGCGCTGCTCACCGTCTCCGGTGTCATTGCCCATTGATTTCGCCCTGGCGCATTGAGAAATGAGTAAAAAATATCAGGGAACATCCCGGTGTGGAGAAGTGACTTTTTGGAAAGCATCACCGGGAAAAAACGAATGCGGTAAAATAATCGAATGAATTGAGAGCAAACGATGCGGAAAGGTTTGTACATTGCGTTCATCATTTTAGGGGTGATTGCAGCCTCTCTGTTTGCGGCGCACATTCCTCCGTATTGGGGACGTTTTGCGGTGGCAAATCTGTTCATCATCGCCGGGGTGTTGGGGTTACACCGGGAGCGCCAGACGGCGCTGCAGGACAACCATCGCCAGCAGGTACGGCAGTCCCTGCTGGAACCGTTCCGGCAACTGCACCGGAGTGTGGAGGAATTGCTTGCCGGGGGTGATCCCGGTCCCGGCTGGCCGGAAGGCGAGGCACTGGAGGAGCTGTTTCGGGAACGGTTCCTGGAAATTGAAAACGTGCGTTCCTTGTTGCAACTCCGCCTGGGAACAGCGCAATTTATTGATGTGAGCACCGTGCTGGCACGTGCCGAGCGCCTCATTAATCGCGCGGTTTCGGCCACAATTGATGGGTATCCGGAGGAAGCGTATGCGGCGCTTCAGGAAGCCCGGCCCTTTGTGGACCAAACCGTGTCTCAATTAGAAAAGTTGCTGGAAAAAGGAAGGAAAATAAAAGCATCATGAAACATTGTCCCGAAATGACAATTGGATACGGATTTACCAGAAAAAGACAAATTGTTGTTACACTATATTTCATTCTGTCCCTTCGGGACGAATTCGTGTGGGGATGGAATTCCATTCCCACAAATGGAATTTGTGGGCTATTGGCAATCCGTCCCTTCGGGACGGGTAGAGTTACAAAGAGGGATATGATTTAATGAGAAAAATTTTTGATACAGAAATCACACATCGCGAAATGATGGGAAGCATATGTTCTAATCCCTGATGGATAGCCCGTATTTTTTAAAATCCGACAGGCTCCCTTTCCCAGAGGGATCCGTTGGGATGGGATGGATTCAGTTTGAAATAAAAAAGGAAAGGAAGTAACCGGGTTAGGGGAAGTGTACGATGAGCAACGAGCGTAACAATAAAATCGGCAAGAAGATTCGCGATACGATGAATTCCTTCGGGATTAGCGTAAAGGAGTTGTCCCGAAAAACCGGTATCGAGATTCAGACGTTGTATTCCATCCTGAATGGGCATCACAGCCCCAGTGTGGAGAAGCTGGAAGCCATTTGCAAGGCGCTGCAAATCAGCATGGATTCGCTGCTGGATCTGGAGGTGAATACCTTCCCCATCTTTCCGCGCAAATACGAGGAGAGTTTGAGTTACGCTCGTTTCGAGGATGTCTGGTTCGGACCCAACGGCGGGGAGCGCATTTCTGTGTCCCGGAATTTGAGCGTCGCCAACCAGCCGGAGGAGTTGCGCCGCCTCATCCTGAAAAATATTTACAATTTCCCCGAAGACCGGCTTGATCTGGCCATGGAAGCTTTCCGCAAACGGCAGGAGGTGATTCGCAATAAGGAAAAACGGCGTATCGAGATTGTGGTGGAAAGCGAAATCATCGACTTTATTCATCAGCGCGACCCCTTCCACCTGATTCCCAGGGAACTGATTGTGCAGTGCATCGAAGGGGTCATTCAACGTCTGGAAGAACATCCCCTGGATTTTGAGGTCATCATCATTCCCCGCCAGTACTTCCTGGTGAATTACGAAATCATTAACCGGGAGGTTATTCTTTTCGACCTGGGAACGGTTTTTTACCGCCAGACGCATCC
>JALXCH010000599.1 GCA_026991005.1 Calditrichia bacterium
GGACGAAACCGTCGGGGGTTGACCAAAGTACATGCTGAACAACTAACAATTTTTCAAGCCATAGGAGCCAAAAAGCCCACAATTTTGAGTTTGTAGTGACAACATAGCAATTTTTGTTCAAAGCTAATTACAGTATAAACAGTAATTTATTAAAAAACAACTGTCAAACTCGGGATATAGTAATTTTTGCTCACTTTTTGCCTTCATGGGAATATTAGCATAAATTGAAAAGGTTAAAACATCTTTTCACCAATTTGGTGATTTTTTCTATGTGTAGTTCGTTGGTTATTAAAGAGTTAGAAAAATTATCTCACGGATTAAGGTTTAAAATAATAAATCAATCTTAATATCCTTCTAATATCCGTCTTGCCAAAAAATGCGGAAGCCCATTTTCCAGAATTTGCTGATAGGTTTCTTCCACAGGATATTCCAGGCGAACAAATTTCAAGTATCCTGTGTCTGTATCGAATAACACAAAACATAAACGCGGATCCCTATCGCGTGGTTGCCCCACACTCCCCACATTCACAATATATTTTTGCTTTCGGAAATCCAGCTTTGTTTCTTCTTCATAAAAACTTGGCTCCTGAGCAGGAAATACCCCAGGAATATGAGAATGCCCAATAAAACACACCTGTTCTTCCATCAGTTCCATATATCGCCTGGCCTGACGTTCCGAAAAAATGTATTCCCACTGCTCGGGATGCACAGGGGTACTGTGCACAAAAAGAAAACCATTTTCTTTATGAAAAAGGGGAAGCTTTTTTAAGTAAAAACGGCTTTCTTCGGTTAGAACACGCTGAGTCCACTCCACAGCCTGGCGCGCGTACAGATTGAAATAACGAGGATCCGTAAGCCCAAGCACCGCATGATCGTGGTTACCCATTATGCAGACATGAGCATTTTTTTGCAATAATTGGATACACTGATTCGGATGCGGGCCGTATCCTACTGCATCTCCAAGGCAAATAACTTTATCTCCCGATTGCGCATGAATATAAGATAAAGCAGTTCGGAGTGCAGCCAGATTGGAATGAATATCCGAGATGACTGCCACCCTCATGAAATGCCTTTTTATTTTTTGTATTTATGGGAATGAAGTATTTTCGTTTTGGTTATTACGGATTTCTGAATTTGGCCATTACTCTTCAGGTAACGGTAAATAGAATCCAAAAGTCCATTCATAAACTTACTGCTTCGGAAACTAATAAACTCTTTGGTGAGTTCCAGGGCTTCGTTGAATGTAACCTCAATAGGGATATCCGAGAAAAAAAGGAGTTCGCTAATGGCCAATCGGATTAACACCCGATCTAAAGGGGCAAGCTGATCGAGTCGCTTGCCCCGCAGATTGGTGTAAATAATGCGATCAATATTTTCCTGGTTTTGGGCGGTTTTCAGAATCAGCTCCCAGCTAAATCCGCTCAACTCCTGATTCAAACTATCGGCTATCCGGTTGGCTACAGTAAGGATGTCTTCGTGTAAAAATTCGTTAGCAAAAAGCACCTGAAGGGCTAACCTGCGAGCCTGCCGTCTCGAAAGCATGAAAGAAGATTCCTCACCGTTTGTCTTATCCGTTGTTTTGCCCATATTATGCCAATCCAATTAAAAATTTTGTGCTAAAGCTCAATAAATCAGGATTAAATTTTCTATTATTCGTATTCATAAAATCCTTTTCCGGTTTTTCGTCCCAGATACCCGGCATTTACCATTTTCACCAGCAAGGGGCAGGGCCGATATTTCGGATCCCGATATCCCTCGTAAAGTACTTCCATAATAGCCAGACATACATCCAGCCCGATAAAGTCTGCCAATTGCAATGGCCCCATAGGATGTGCCATCCCTAACTTCATTACTGTGTCAATTGCTTCGCGATCGGCAACCCCTTCCATCAAAGCAAAAATTGCTTCGTTAATCATGGGCATCAAAATACGATTGGAAATAAATCCGGGATAATCATTCACTTCCACGGGTACTTTGCCCAATTTCTTAGCCAGTTCAAATATCACATCCCGCGTTTCATCATTGGTGGCAATCCCGCGAATCACCTCTACCAATTTCATCACCGGTACGGGATTCATAAAATGCATTCCAATGAATTTCTCCGCACGGGAAGTGCCTGCACCTAATTTGGTAATGGAGATAGAAGAAGTGTTACTGGCAAAAATTGTTTCCGGTGGACATAATTTATCCAGTGTTTTAAATAAATCCTGTTTAATCTTTAAATCTTCGGTCACTGCTTCAACAATTAGATGTACGTCCTTTACCTCATCCAGAGAAATGCTGGTATGAATTCTTTTTAAAGCGGCGTCAGCATCCTCCTGAGTGATGATCTCTTTTTTTACCTGACGTTGGAGATTTTTTTCGATGGTCGCCATTGCACGTTGTAAATATTCCTCCCGAATATCCACCATCACCACGTCGAAACCCGATAAAGCAAACACATGGGCAATTCCGTTTCCCATGGTTCCACTTCCAATAACTCCTACTTTTTGAATATTCATTTTTACCTCCTATTGTCTGAAATTTTTACGAAATCATTTCCACCATCATGGCTACAGCTTCGCCACCTCCAATACACAGGGAGGCAATTCCCCGTTTTCCACCGGTACGTTTCAGATTGTACAACAAGGTTGTAAGAATGCGGGCACCACTGGCCCCAATGGGATGGCCCAGAGCAACTGCACCTCCTGCTACATTCACTTTTTCCACATCCAGATTTAACAACCGATTATTAGCAATCGCTACAACCGAAAAAGCTTCGTTGATTTCGAAAAGGTCAATGTCACTGGTGCTCATTCCGGTTTTTTCCAGCAGCTTATTGATGGAATCCGCTGGAGCCGTGGTAAACCATTCAGGATCCTTAGAAGCGGTTGCATAATCGATAATTCTAGCGATGGGTTTAATACCCAATTCATCGGCCTTTTCGGCTGCCATTACCACCACGGCAGATGCACCGTCGTTAATTTTGGAAGCATTGGCAGCGGTAACTGTACCATCTTTCTCGAAAGCGGGACGTAATTTGGGCATCTTTTCGAAATTCACCTTTCCCGGTTCCTCGTCTTTATCCACAGTCACCTCCCCTTTGCGCGTCTGGATGGTCACCGGCACGATTTCCTCATTGTACCAGCCTTCTTCCTGCGCTTTCAAAGCACGCTTGTAACTCATCGCAGCGTATTCGTCCTGCTCTTCCCGGGTGATATTCATTTCGCGAGCACAAATTTCCGCCGCATTTCCCATGTGAAAGTTATTGTACACATCCCACAATCCGTCATGTACCATTCCATCAATCACCTCACCATTCCCCAGGCGGTAACCAAATCGAGCTTTAG
>JALXCH010000600.1 GCA_026991005.1 Calditrichia bacterium
CTTGTGAATGCTTGTGATGAATTTCTGCAGGAAAGCCGGATGCGGGAAATCCGCACGTCCGGTTTGACGAGGGGAAAGGCGAATGTAAAGGAATTCCCTTTACATTCCCTTTTCTACTCTACTGGTTTCTTATAAACATTATTCGAACGATAAACGAAATTATTCGAAAAGACAGGAGGTTTGTATGCAGCGATTCGCCGAATGGGTGCTGAAATACCGGAAATGGATTATTGGCATTACCGTCATCCTGACCCTCTTTTTTGCTTACCAGCTTCGCTATGCCCGAGTCAATAGCGACATGCTCTCTTACCTGAAACCGGACGATCCGGCGGTGCAACTGTTCAATCGGGTGGGTGAGGAGTACGCCGGAACCGCCATGGCCATGGTGGGGCTGGAGGCAGAAAATGTGTTCGACTACCAGACGCTGGAGACCATCCATCGTCTCACCGAAAAAATCAAGCAGGTGCCGGGGGTTGCCACGGTCACCAGCCTCACGGATGTGCTGGACATCCGCGGGGTGGAAGGCGGACTGGAGGTGGGCCGCCTGATTGACGGCAATAACATTCCCTCCGATCCCCGGGAACTGCAGCATCTGCGGGAGTACACCCTGTCCAAGGACATGTACAACGGCCGCATCGTCTCCCCGGATGGCCGGATTACCATCATTATTGCCCGCATCCAGCAAAAGGCAGATAAACAGGCGGTGGCGGAACAGATCCAGCGCCTGGCTCGCCAGGAGGCGGGAAACTACCACCTCTACTTCTCCGGTCTGCCCATGCAGATGATCGAAATCAACAACATCATCTTACAGGACATGTTCCGGCTGGTACCGGTGGTGGTGTTGGTACTGGTGCTGGTGCTTTACTTCAGCTTCCGCACCGTGCGCGGGGTGGTGCTGCCCCTCATCACCGTGCTCATCAGCACCACCTGGGCCATGGGACTGATGGTGATGGCCGGGGTGGAACTGTCCATTATTTCCAACATCATGCCGGTGGTGCTTATTGCGGTGGGTTCGGCTTACGGCATCCACATGATTGCGCGGTACAAGGAAGAAATGCTCCATTGCCAGGAAGTGAAAAACTGCATTCGCGCCGCGCTGGCAGAGGTGGGAGTCCCCATTATTCTGGCGGGAGTTACCACCCTTATCGGATTTTTCTCCTTTGTCGGTTCGTATCTCACCTCGGTGACCCATTTCGGGATTTTCACCGGCATTGGGGTACTGTTTGCCCTGGTGGTTTCCATCACCTTCCTCCCCGCAGTACTTTCCTACCTGAAACCGCCCCGGATGAGGCGCAGCGCCGAAGGGAAAGAATCTCACCTCATTGTGCATCTAATGGATCGCCTGGTTGCGTTTGTGTTACGGCAGGAGAAACTCATCGTGGGCGGTTCGGTGGTTATTGTCCTGCTGGCCCTGCTGGGACTCCCCCGGCTGCATCGCCAGGTGAATATGCTGGAATACTTCCCCAAAGATACCGACATCCGCATCGCCGAGGATATGATGGAAAAGAATTTCGGCGGCTCCTACCAGGTGCAAATTGTGGTAAAGGGCGATTTGAAGAATCCCTTTGTGCTGAAGGAGATGCGACGGCTGGAGAAGTACCTGCGCACCGTTCCGGACATCAGCAAACCGCAGAGCGTAGCCGACCTGATTTGCGAAATGAATCGGGTGATGAACGGCCACTACACCATTCCCGACACCCGCGAAGGGGTGGCTAACCTGTGGTTTTTCATCGAAAACGAGAGCATCATGGAGCAACTGGTGAATGCCGATGCCAGCGAAGGGATTATTCAGGCCTCCCAGGCCAGCTGGGACACCGGGGAGATTCTGCGGGCGGTAAACCGCATCAACGCTATTTTGCAGCGGCGTATGGACACCACTCTGGTGACGGTGAAAGCGGTGAAAGTCAGTGCCTCCCCGCTGCGTGAGGTCCTGACCGCGCATCTGGCGGAAAATATTTTGCTGGACGCCCGCTACTACGGGGGCGATCTACCGGACAGTCTGCAACTGACCCGCGCTATTGACCAATTGTGGAACATCGAGCGGGTGGATTTTCCCGGGACTATGCTGGATAGTTTGCAGGAGCGGTTACGGGATTTCTTCTGGGATGAATCGGAAATCGAGGTGGAGAGCGAGAGCCGCATTGATCGCATCATTCGGGCAACTGTAGGTGCCCTTTCCCGCGGCACCGTTCCCACGGGAGAGACACTGGAGGGAATCCTGCGCCGCCATTTGCCCCAATCCCAGCTTTCCGATACGGAAGCCATTCAGGAAACAGCCTATTCCCTTCAGGTGATTCTACGCGATTTCTACCAGCACCGGAAGGTGGCTGTTGCGGTGGAACAATTGCTGCCGCTCTTCCCCGGGGAGCTGCGCAACAATCCCGATTTCCGGGATGATTTGCGCGACGACCTCTGGGTGTTGAACGAACAGCACGTGGCCATTCCCCGGCAGGAGGCTCAATCGCTGGGCATCTCCGGCGATCCCATACAGGTGAGCTACGTACAAACTGGAATGCCCACCATCTTTACCCGGCTGGACGAGAGTCTGGTAAAGAGCCAGTTGCAGAGCCTGGCTATCGCCTTCGTATTGGTGAGCATTATTCTGATGATTCAACTGCGCTCGGTGGGCGGAGGGCTGCTGGCGGTTTCCCCCATTGCCCTTACCGTGCTGCTCAACTTTGCCCTGATGGCTTACCTGAACGTGGGGTTGGACAACGCCACCATGATGATTGCCAGCATTGCCATCGGGATTGGTATCGATTACGCCATTCATTTTAGCAACCGGTTTAAAGAGGAGCTGGCGCAGAACGGGGATCGCACCCGGGCGCTGGACATCACCCTGCGCACCACCGGACGGGCCATTCTCATCAATGCCGCCTCGGTGTCGCTGGGATTTATCGTGCTGCTGTTCGCCCGACTGGTGCCGTTGCGCCATTTCGGCTGGCTCACTGCCACCACCATGATTTTCAGTGCGGCGGGTGCCATCACCTTCCTCCCGGCGGTGATACTGCTGACCGGCATCCGCCTGGTGGGGCAAAAACGAACCACAGAGGACACAGAGGTCACTGAAAATAATGAAAGATAAATATTCAAAGAAATAATCTGGTGTGACAATTAATCTATTCTCACAAAAGTAAATTAAACGTTTTGTTCTACAAAACCAGAGCAATCGATTCAATGATTATTATTCGTGAAAATTCGTGTAATTCGGTGCGCCAGGGCAAGGCTGGCGAGTCTCATAAGCTGAAAGGAGCTTATCATGATAATTGCCTGTTTGGTCATGTAGTCGAACGAGCGTAGTATGTGAGCGATCCATGCTGCGA
>JALXCH010000601.1 GCA_026991005.1 Calditrichia bacterium
CATTTTACCCCTGCAGATTCTCACCTTTTCGCTGCTGTTTTACTTTATTTCCGTAACATTTACCGTGGGGCTTAATGCGGCTCATCGGGAAAAATGGGTAGCAGGAATTATTACCGGAGCTGCGCTGGTTAAAATTGTTCTCAATGCTCTCCTTATTCCCTCATATGGTTCGATTGGTGCCAGTCTGGGGGTAGTGGGTGGCGAACTCACTCTGGCACTGGGTTCGGCCTTTTACTTTTTCCGTAATTTTGCCTATCGATTGCAGGGGATCACTTATCTTCGATATGTTCTCATCACAGCACCTTTGCTTCTCTTTTTAGTTCCTGTGCCGGGATGGAAAGAAATCCTGCTCTCCTCCTTAATCTTGCTGGTGTACATTGCACTGGTGTTTCACACGGGTTTAATTTCCACCTCCGAACTGCACCAGCTTCGAGAAAAACTGTTTTCTTCCCGCTCCTGATTGATTGGTTCTAAAACATTTCGTTTTTAAAGCACAGTATTTTTCATTTTTTCATTGAATTTGATTCTCATCCCGAAAAAATACGTTTTTGTGAAAAAACTCCCCCCTCACCATTGAAAAATTTTTGCGTTTTTATTAAATTCTATTAAACAAGAAATGTTGTGGAGTGAAAAACGGATGGGGGAGCCTATGTCAGAAGATGGAGCGTGGAAGGAAGTTCTCACCCATTTATTTCGGGAATTCATGGAATTTTTCTTTCCCCGGGTTGCCGCGAAGATTGATTTTACCTGTGAGTACAAATTTCTGGACAAGGAATTTCAACAGATTGTACGGGGAGCGGAGACGGGGCGTCGGATAGTGGATAAGCTGGTACAGGTGTGTTTTAGAAATGGGAAGAAAAAGTGGATATTGATCCATATTGAGGTGCAGGGTGGAAGGGAGAAAGACTTTGCGGAGCGGATGTTTATTTACCGCAATCGCATTTACGATGTGTATCGTCAAAATGTGGTTAGTCTGGCAGTATTAACGGATCGGAGCCCTACTTATCGTCCCAATCGGTATGTGAGTGAGTGCTGTGGATGTTTGGTCACATTTGAATTTCCGCTGGTAAAAATCATTGATTATATTCCGGAAGAGGTGGAGAAGAAGGTTAAGGAGAACGTGTTTGCGCTGGGTGTGCTGGCCTATTTACGCACGCTGGAGACGGAAGGAGCATATGAGAATCGTTATCGCTGGAAGAAGGAGTTTCTCATTCGCCTGTATGATCTGGGAATGAAGCGGGAAACCATTGCGGCGCTGTTTCAGTTTATAGAATGGATTATGAAATTACCGGAAGAAATGGACAACCAGTTAATCGATGAGATGTACAAAATAGAGGAGGACAAAGGGGTGTCAATTATATCTTTGATGGAAAAAAAAGGCTATGAAAAAGGGATAAAGGAAGGTATTCAGAGAGGTAAGCAAAAAGTGCTGCGGAAGGTGATTCTGGATGTGCTGGAGCTAAAATTTCAGCAGGTGGATGAAGAAATTCGGGAAACGGTGCAGCACATAGAATCAGTAGAAAAACTGGAAATCCTGCTGGAAACCGCCAAAATGGCAAGGTCTCTTAACGAATTCATGGAAAAATTGAATTAAAAACAGGTTAATGGAAGAGCGAACCTGGTTAAGCAGAAAAAATACCAGATCGTATGGTGTAAATTTGCAATGCCCTCCTGGAAAATGCGATTTTAAGTGAATGTTTATTTTAACGGCTATTTGTAATTCTCCCCTCATTTTTAAAAATTTTTTATGACCAATCCCATTCGCATTTTATTTATTACCCACCAATTCCCGGAGTCAGGTGGAAGACGACCGGAGAAGCTGGTCAAGTATTTGCCCCGCTACGGAATTCAGCCTGTGGTGCTCACTTCCTCCCGTATGGATGATGTAGCCAGGGAAGTGTTAGAAGAGGAGTTCCCGCCTGATTTAAAAATCTATCGCGTGCGGAGTTTACACCGGGATCCCTTCCGATTCCTGGGGCGCATATTCCATTCTCCGGAGTTGGGAAACTGGCTTCAGCGGTTTTTTCTGTTTCCTGATTTTTATAGCCATCTCATTGTTTCCATGACCAATCTTGGGAGGAAACTGATTCGCCAGGAGGGAATTCAGGCTATTTTTACCACTTCTCCCCCGGAAAGTATGCAACTGGTAGGATGGTTGCTGCATCGTCTCACCGGCCTGCCCTGGATTGGTGATTATCGCGATTTGTGGACGCAGAAAGAAATTACATTCCGTCCGGCAACCCCGTTTCACCGAAAGCTGGCAAAAGCACTGGAGCGTCATTTTTTTGAAGAAAGTGCAACCATCATTGCCAATACACTTCGGAACAAACAATTGTACCTCCGGCAATTTTCACTGCCCGAAAAGAAAATAACGGTAGTTACCAATGGGTACGATCCCGCCGATTTACCCGAGACTCCGGATCCTGCGCAAAATTCCCGGGAGCTGGTGTTAGGGTATCTGGGATATCTGGATAAAGAAGGCTTCCCGGCCTGGGAACTCCTGCAGATGCTCCGGCAGTTGCGGGAAGAGGGACTTGCTCTGCGCCTGCTGGTGGTGGGATACATTTCTCCACACACCTGGCGTAAAATGAAAGAAATGGGATTTACAGCATTTGTGGAATATCACCCGCAAATGCCCAACTTCCGGGCAGTTCCTTTTCTTTTTTCCCGAAGCGATCTGTTATTGGTGCTCTTGTACGAGACGGCTTACAGTTCGGCTATCGTTCCCCTCAAAACGTACAGTTATTTGTTGATGCGCCGTCCCGTGCTGGCAATTGCTCCGGAAGAAGGAGAATTGGCCAGAATCTTACGCACTACCCGACTGGGACAAACGATCTCGTTGCAGCATCCCCAGGCAATTAAAGATTTTTTGCGGAAGGCGTATTACGAGAAGCAAAAGCAGGGACATTTGGCTGTTACTCCTGATGAAGCGGAATGGGAGAAATTCAACATCATTAGCCTGTCCCGCCGGGTAGCGGATGTAATTCGCCAGGCGGTGGAAACAAAGGAATCCAGCTCATGAAGGAAGCTCCCCTTACAAACCAGACTCACCGAAAAATACGAGTCATGCACCTTCGTTCTGCTACCGGACAGGGAGGCGGGCCGGAAAAAACAATCCTGAATTCCCCTTTGTACGTTGACAGACGCCAGTTTGAGATGGCGGTGGTTTACCTGAAGAAAAAAGGCGATCCGGAGTTTGCCATTGCTCGTAAAGCGCAGGAGTTGGGTCTGGAGCATTTTTTTGTGGTGGAAGAGGGAAGCCAGCTGGATCGCTCGGCGCTGGCGCAGGTGGCACGGCTGGTACGGGAATGGA
>JALXCH010000602.1 GCA_026991005.1 Calditrichia bacterium
CACCAGTCCCCTTCACCCCCTTTCAGGGAATTCAGGACTTCGTCTCTTCCGATTTAAGTCGCGAGAAGTAATCCCTGGCTGCTTGCATGACCCGGGGCGAAAGCAACAGAGTGGCGGTCATGGTGGGGATGGCCATCAGGGCGTACATACCGTCAATCAAATTCACCACCACATTGAGCGAGACCACCGAAGCCACCACGATGAGCAGCACATAAAAATAGGTGTACCAGTGCTGGCGCCGGGCTCCCAGGAGAAATCCCAGACATTTGGTGCCGTAGTAGGAGTAGCTAAACATGGTGCTCAAACTAAAGAACAGCACGGCAGCGAATAGAATGTAGATTCCCACACCGGGAATGGCCTGCTGAAAAGCGCGGGCGGTGAGGGTGACGCCGTTATCGGCAGTGGTTTGCCACACACCGGTTACCAGAATCATCAGTGCCGTGGTGGTGCACACGATGATGGTATCGATAAAGGGACCCAGCATGGCCACCAGCCCTTCACGAATAGGCTCTTCCGTTTTAGCTGCCCCGTGCGCCATGGCTTCGGTGCCGATGCCCGCTTCGTTGGAAAAAGCGGCCCGCTTGATGCCGGTAATCATAACCACCCACAAAGAGCCACCGGCTACTGCCTTACCGGTGAAAGCATCTTCAAAAATTAAGCGAAAAAAATAGGGGATTTGCTGCACATGGGTGGCCAGTGTCCAGATGGCGGCACCCATGTAGAGAACCACCATTGCCGGAACCAACTTTGCGGTTACTGCACCAATGCGGGTGATGCCCCCGAAAATAACCAGCGACACCAGCGCAGCGATGGTTACACCCGCCAGAAAGTTAAACAGAAACACCGATTCCCCAATCCAGCCGTTGGGGATGAAAATGATATCGCGAATCACCTGCACCAACTGGTTGGCCTGGAAAGCGGGTAGCGCCCCAATGAGCCCTGCCAGGGAGAAGAACACCGCCAGCGGTTTCCACTTCTTTCCCAATCCTTCTACGATGTAATACATCGGCCCGCCCTGAATGTGCCCGGCGCTGTCGCGTCCCCGGTACATAATGGCCAGCGAACAGGTGAAAAATTTGGTGGCCATACCCACCACCGCACTCACCCACATCCAGAACACGGCACCGGGACCACCCACGTAAATGGCAATGGCCACTCCGGAAATGTTACCCATTCCCACCGTGCCCGCCAGCGCCGAAGAGAGCGCCTGAAAATGAGAAATATCCCCGGCGTCTTCGGGATTATCGTATTTACCCCGTAAAATATCCACCGCATGGCGAAAATAACGGAAGGGAAGCAGGCGGGAATAAATCAGAAAGAACAATCCACCACCCGTAAGCAACACCAGCAGCCAGGGTCCCCAGGCCAGACTGGAAAATTCTGCCAGAATGTGCTCCAATTGCTGCATCAACTACTCGCAACTATAATTTGATACAAAAAAACCAAATATTTTAATTAACCACAGAAGCCACAGAAATACACAGAAAAATAAAAATGCTAAAAAATTTTATTCGTGAAAATTCGTATCATTCGTGTCATTCGTGTTATTCGTGTTATTCGTGGTTTACAATTTGAACATTGGTATTTGATATTCTCATTTGTTACTTGAAATTTGTTCTTTGGTAATTGGAATCTCTATTTGTTATTTGGGATTTGTGATTTGGGATTTCTCAATTCCGGAGATAGCCTTGCGCACGAACCCATCGGCAGCTTCCAGGCGGCGGCGGGCTTCTTCGGCATCCACCCCGGCCAAAATCATCACCAGCGCCGTTTTTACATGCCCGTTAGCCAGCTTCAACACACGGGCAGCTTCCTCATAATCCACCCCGGTTACCATCATCACCACCCGCTTGGAACGTTCCTCCAGCTTCTTGGAGGTCATCATCAAATCCACCATCATGTTCTTGTACACCTTTCCCAACCGGATCATGGAAGTGGTGGTAAGCATATTTAACACCAGTTTGGTAGCTGTTCCCGCTTTCATGCGGGTGGAGCCCATCACTACCTCCGGTCCCACTACGGGGCAGATGGCCACATCCACTTCCACTTTGGATTCAATCTCCGAGCGAGGATTGCAGGTAACGAAAATGGTTTTGGCACCGATTTCGCGGGCTTTGCGAATGGCTCCCAGCACGTACGGCGTACGGTAACTGGCTGCAATGCCGCACACCACATCGTTTTTGTTAACCCCCCGATCCATCAGATCTTTGGCACCCAGGTCGGCCTGATCTTCATAACCTTCTTGAGCCGTTACCAGCGCTTTGTATCCCCCGGCAATAATTCCCTGAATCATCTCCGGATCGGTACCGTAAGTAGGCGGGCATTCCGCAGCATCCAGCACCCCCAGACGCCCACTGGTTCCCGCACCAATGTAAAACAGACGTCCCCCATTCTTAAACGTATCCACCAGAATATCCACCGCCCGGGCAATGTACGGAATCTCCTTCTCCACCACAAAAGGCACCGTCTGATCTTCCCTGTTAATAATGCGTAAAATCTCCTCCGTGTCCATGGCATCGATATCTTCCGATGCCGGATTTCTCGCTTCAGTTACCAGATCCTTAATTTCATCGAATACCTTATCTCTCATAACTACCCCGTTAATATTTTACTTCTCTACTTGAACCGTCTGACATTCTAAAAAACTGAGCATACCCGATGAACGGTAAAACCCATTAAACATTGCGCTCTCTTCCCCCGGGAAGCCATTTCAAAAAAGAAGTCAACAGGCAACTTTTTCACACTGCTCTGTTGAGTCAAATCTTCCGGGCTCCCGTCCCCCTCTCTTCATCTCTTCCCAATTTCCACTCCCAACTCATTCCCAACAGCTATGCCTTTGCAGCTCGTAATATTTGATTTGCCAACAAAGCCACCACAATGGTGGTAAGGCTGCCTACCAGAGTGTACAGAGGCCAGGCAATTTTTACGGTTTGAATCAACCAGGCCATGACCACAATGGCAGTGATGAACCCGATAATGGCCTCCCGCTGATTGACCTGTTTGAAGAATAATCCCAGCAAAAAGGCCCCCAGAAGTCCACCGTAGGTGTAGGAGGCAATTCCCAGCCCCACTTCCACCACAGTTCCTTTCAACCCAATAAAGGCAATAGCGACACCAATCAGTACCACGCCCCAGAGCAGGGTTACCAGGCGGGAAATTTTCAGTAACTGCTTTTCGGTTTTGTTTTTCCCCGCCAGGGGGATGTAAATATCCAGCATCACGGCACTGGAGAGGCTGGAGAGGCTGCTGGAGAGGGTGCTCATGGCAGCAGCAAAGAGAGCCGCCACGATGATTCCACTCACCCCACTGGGCATTTCTTCCACAATAAATTTGGGGAAGATTCCATCGGCGCGCAGCAGACCCAGTTCCTTTACCGACGCCCCGCCGTAGTAAGCGTACAGCATTACACCCAGAAGCAGGAAGAGCAAAAACTGCAGGAAGACGGCAAACCCGCTAAATGCGACCGATTTTTGCCCGGACCGGGTATCGGGACAGGTCAGGATGCGCTGGACAATAAGCTGGTCGGTGCCGTGGGAAGCCAGGCTGAAAATGGCGCCCCCCACCAGGGCAGTAAAAAAGGTGTACGGCGCACGGATGAATTCCCGCAACGGCAGGGAGAATCCGGGATCGAACCATTTCAGTTTGTGGTCTGCCGCTGCCGCCTGAATTACCGAGCCGAAGCCATCGGGAAGTTTGCTTAAAATAATCCAGCCGGCCAGCAGGGCACCGCCCAGGTAAATGATCATCTGCACCACATCCATCCAGATCACCGAGCGAATGCCGCCCACGTAGGTGTAAATCATGGTCAGCACGCCCACAAAGATGATGGAAATCAGGTAAAATTGCACATCGCTCAATCCCTCCAGGGCACCGCTTCCTTTGATGATGATGGCCAGGGGAATGGCGGTGGCAAAGAGGCGCACGCCGTCCGCCAGCAGTCGGGTAATCATAAACGTTACACTGGCAGTGTTGCGCATCTTCTGACCAAACCGTTCTCCCAGAAAGTGGTAAGCGGTGTTTATCTTCCCCCGGAAATAAGCCGGGACCAGCAACAGTGCCACCAGCAAGCGTCCGGTGATGTACCCGAAGGTAATCTGGAGAAACGTCATGTTTCCCAGATAGGCTACCGCCGGCACGCTAATAAAGGTTAAAACGCTGGTTTCTGTGGCCACGATGCTGAAAGTAACCGCACCCCAGGGAATGCGTCGCCCGCCCAAGAAATAATCGGTGGTATCGGTTTGCTTGCGCCCAATCCAGGAACCAACTCCCGCCGAGACCAGCATGTACACTAACACGATGATGACATCAATGGTCGAAAATCCCACAAAAATGTCCTTTATTTAAATTCCAAGTTCCAAATAACAAATCACAAATTTTAAATCCCAAATAACAAAACCCAAATAACAAAATACAAATAACAAAATCCAAATAACAAAGCTCAAGAGAACAAATTCCAAATAGCAAATTCCAAAATAACAAGTAATAAATTTCAATTTCCAGACTTCAAAATACAAATTACAAATAGAAAAACTTTCCCCCTTCCATTTCACCTTCCCTGAATTCCCATACTACCCCCTACTTCCCTTATTTCCCTTATTCCCTTATTTCCCTATTTCCCTTATTTACCCTATTTCCCCTATTTCCCCTATTTCCCCTATTCCCCTATTCCCCTATTCCCCTTATTTCCCTTATTCCCTTATTCCCTTATTCCCTTATTTCCCTATTTCCCTTATTTCCCCTATTTCCCTTATTTACCCTATTTACCCTATTTACCTTATTCCCCCCATCTCTCCTATTCCCATTCTTCTAAGAATAGCCTTCATGGCGGCATTGTAGAAGTCCCGGCGCACCTGATGCATGCCGCCGCGCTCGCGGGTGGGGTGCACCCGATTGGTAAGCAGAATAATCGCCACCTTACGGTTGGGATCGATCCAGATGGAGGTACCGGTAAAGCCCAGATGTCCGAAGCTGCCGGGAGAGAAATAGTCTCCGGCAGAGGAGTTGGAATCGGCGGGAGTATCCCAGCCCAAAGCCCGATCGCTGCCGGGAGGCAAATTCTGCCGGGTGGTCCATTCCTTAATGGTTTCCGGTTTGTAGAATCGATGGTGCCGGTAGATACCTCCGTTAATGAGCATTTGCGCCAGTTTCGCCAGATCGTTGGCGGTGGAGAACAGACCGGCATGGGCAGAGACTCCCCCCAGGAAGAAGGCATTTTCGTCGTGCACCTCACCGTGAATCAAACCGCGATTGAGTCCGCCCCCAATTTCGGTAGGTGCGATGCGCGGCAGCAGGCTGTCCGGCGGATTAAACATGGTATGGTGCATTCCCATAGGCTGGTAAATCATCTCCCGCGCCAGCACATCTAACGGTTTCCCCGTCACAATCTCCAGAATGCGCCCCACCATAATCATGCCCAGGTCGGAATAAATCATGGAATCACCCGGCGCGTAATCCAGGGGCAAACTGTAAATGTATTGCAGCGCTTCCTCCCGGTTTTTGGCATGCTGCCAGAGCGGAACCCACCAGTGCATGCCCGCAGAATGGGTAAGCAGATGCCGCACCGTTACCGAATCCTTTAGCCCGCCGTGGAATTCCGGGATGTAACTGCTTACCGGAATATCCAGGCGTAACTTCTTCTGCTCGTACAACTTCATGGCGACCATGGTGGTGGCGGCCACTTTGGTCACCGAAGCCAGATCGTAGATGGTGGTGGTATCCACTGCCGGGGAATTGGGATCGTACGTCTGATGCCCGAATCCCCGACTGGCAATCAGTTTGCCGTCCTGTACCACCGCCACCTGGGCACCCGGGAAGATGGAATCGGCGATAGCTTTTTTCAGCACCAGATAGGCATCCTGCAGGAAATCGTCGTTAATTGCTTCCACCAGCTCCATGGGATATCTGGCGCGCTGTAGCCCATCGCCCATTTTGAAGAATCCCGGGATGCTCACCGGCAGCTTTGCCTGCACGGGGATTTCGCCAAACACTGCCCGGATGGCGCTGCGCACCGCCAGTTCGCTGGAATGGTAAGCACAGAGGTAGGAAGGCGTTTCGGGAATCTGGCGAATGAGATAGGGCGAGCCAAACGAGATGACCGCCATCGGTTCATCCACTTTAAAGAGTCGGGAGATGAGTTGAGCGGTGGTATCCGGCAGGGTGATTGAACCCTTGTAACTGCCCCAGGTCACGAAAAATCCCATAATAATTGCCTGGGCGGAATCGGCACGGGCGGCAATTTCTTCAATTTGCTCGGGACAGGTGCGGGTGTCAATCAGTACGCTGTTCACATGGGCAATCCGGCTGGCCACGGCCCGCCGCAACCGGCGCTCATACAAATAGCCCCAATCCCGATCGGTTACCGTAATCACCAGCACGCTATCCAGGCGATCGGCATGCAAGGGGAAGATGTTTCGCTGGTCGCGGAGCAGCGTCATGGCGGCATCGGAAATTTCCCGGGCTTTTTTCAGATGTTCGGAACTGGCCATCACCCGCTCGATGCGCTGCAAATCGGTTTTGGGCTTGCGAGTGAGTCCCAATTCCGCCTTCGCCTGCAAAATGCGACGCACGGACTCATCAATCCGTGCCATGGGAATGCGTCCATCACGTACGGCATCCAGCACAAAATTGAAGGTGGCTTCGAAATTGGGCGGATCCAGAATAAAATCTGCTCCGGCGTTAATGGCCATCACCGCCGCCTGCCCGGACCAGTAATTGTTCACCACACCGCCCATGCCCATGGCATCGGTAATCACCAGTCCCCGAAATCCCATTTTCTTGCGCAGCACATCCTGAATCCAATAGGAATCCAGGGTAGCGGGACGTCCTTCCATCTGGGGGATGGCGCTGTAGGTAATATGAGCCACCATCACCATCTTTGCCCCGGCTTTCACCGCTGCCTCGAACGGGGGAAGCTCCACCTGCTGCAATCGCTGTTTGCTGGCGGTTACGGTGGGCAATCCCAGGTGGGAATCCACATTGGTGTCCCCGTGTCCCGGGAAATGCTTGGCTGTAGCAAAAACTCCATTCTCCTGCAGTCCCCGGATAAAAGCACTGCCCAACCGGGCCACCAGCGCCGGAACCTCCCCGTAAGAGCGGGTGTTGATGATGAGATTGTCCGGATTGTTATTCACATCCATTACCGGGGCGAAATTCACATGAATTCCAATCGCCCGGGCTTCCATAGCGGTAATGCGCCCTTCCTGATAGGCATATTCCTCGGAACGGGTCGCACCAACAGCCATATTGGGTAGAAAATCCGTCCCCTCTTCCACCCGCATGGACACGCCCCATTCCATATCCGCCATCACCATTAAAGGAATGTCGGCGGCATCCTGGAGCCGCTGGATATATCGCGCTACCGCATACGGATTACCGCGATACATGGAGATGCCGCCCACATGGTATTTCCGCACCCGATCCAGAATTTCCTGAAACACCGGATCGTCTTCGTTGTAAAAACGGGGCTGATAAGTGACCACCATCATCTGGCCGACCTTCTGTTCCAGGCTCATGCTGGTTAGCTGGCGCTCCACCCACTGTTCCGGTTTTTCGCTGCGGGTACCAGCGCAACTAAACAGCGCCACCAGCCCCAGCGTGGCCAGAACCAGTGCCCAAAAATTTCTCCAGAATTGCTTATTCATAGAGGAACTCTCCTCTCAGTTTTCTTCATTGCCACCACTTAACACATGAATAATTCAACCAGGTGCTTCATCCCGGATTTATGTCAATTCTTCAATCACCCGGCGTTATGAAAAACGAATCGATTTCAGTGCGGTCATCAGGGTATCCGGAGCGTTCTTACCGCTTTTTCGCAGGGAATAGAGCACTGCGGCGGCGGCGGGTTCCATTTCGGGCTCCAGATACTGAAACTGGTATCCTCGCTGTTGCGCTTTTTTCTGAAATTGCTGCCGGACAAACCGATTGTGCTTCAATATCCCTCCGGTGAGGGAAACGCGATACGGTTCAGAGCGATTCTCTCCGAAGCGGGAAATGGCTCGATCGACCAACTTTAACAGTTCATCCACCGCACCATTTACGATGATCAGAGCATTTTCGTCCCCCACCGCTGCCATTTCGCACACCAGCCGGGCGCAGGAAGCAATCAATCGGGCCGGACTGATTGAAGAATAGACAATCGAAATCAGTTTCTGGGGCGCATCAATTCCGTAAAATATCAGCAATTCCCGGGTTAATCGCGAAGGCTCACGACCGCTTTCCATATCCAGCAGTGCCTGGCGGATAGCCCGACTCCCGATATCGAAACCGCTCCCTTCGTCCCCCAGTAAATATCCCCACCCTCCAATTTGATGATACTGCCCGGCATGGTCTCGCAGCAGGCAGATGGAACCCGTTCCCGCCGAAATCAGAATCCCCGGTTCCTCGCCAAACACCGAATAGTGCAAAATCTCCGCATCGGTCATCACTGAAAAATGCTGCACTCCGGCTCCACGAATCAGGGCACGCACCGTTTCTTTTTCCGCAGCCCGTCCGGCACCCGCAAAGGCAAACGTGGCCCATTCCAGTTGTCGGGTTTCCAATCCAGCGGTTAATTCGGCTACAATGTTGCGTATCAACTGCGCCAGGGTTCCGCGATCCAGCACCGCAATGTTTCCCGGCCCCATCTTCACCTGACGCAGCACCCGGCCCTGCTCATCAGCCAGTACCGCCGCTGTTTTTGTGCCGCCTCCATCCACACCCAGGTAATACATTTATTCGACTCCTTCCTGTATCTCAACCCACACCTCACTCCCTGAATGTCGCTTTAATTCACCGTTCCGGTTTCCCGGGTGGATACAGCACCATGGCCGGTATTCCTTTGCGAATTCCCTTCCACCCGGCCTTTCACCTGTTCGGGTAATCTGCATTCACTTTGCCCCGGAACCTTGTTCAAGCGACTTAAATGTAAGGAAAATAAACAGAAGAGAAAATTTAATTTCTACATTTATTTTATCCGTAAATTATACTATATTGACACTTGAACAAAGGGATTTGAGAGAATCAGTTAAAAATAGTATTTAAAGAGATTCTGGGCTTATGAAACCGGTCAATGTCAAACTTTCCAAACCACCCCAATCCTCCTTCAAGTTTAAAAAAATTCAACTGAAATCCCTGGAATTTAATTGGCATTACCACCCGGAATACGAAATCATGTTTATGGTGCACAGCCGTGGGAAGCGGTTCATTGGAGACAATATCGCCTATTATGAGGAAGGCGATTTGTTTATGATTGGCCCGAATCTGCCGCACACCTGGTATTCGCCTCCGGGAGTGCTGGGGAAGCGCCGCTTTCACGAGGCCATTCTCATTCAGTTTCGGGAAAATTTTGCCGGTTTAAACATCAAAGAAGTTCCCGAGCTGGTAGCGGTTCAGCAGTTACTTAACGATGCATCCCGGGGACTTCAAATTACGGGAAAAACGCACCGGAAGGTATCTCAAAAAATTCTGGAGATGGAAAAGGCGGACGGGCTGGATCGGTTCATTATCCTGCTCACCATTCTGGGCATGCTGGCCAAAGCGCCCCGGGAAGATAAAATATCGCTCTCCGGGATTGAATTCACCCATCCCCTGCAACCCAAAGAACAAAGCCGCATCGACAAAGTGTGCACATTCATCAATGAAAACTACAAGGAACCCCTCCGTTTACGGGATGCCGCTTCCATTGCCAACATGAGTACCACTGCCTTTAGTCGATTTTTCAAGAAATACACGGGAAAAACATTTATTAACTATGTGAATGAATTGCGGATTGGCTGGGCCTGTAAGCTTCTTATTGAAACGGAAATGACAGTGGCGGAGATTGCTTATGAAGTGGGATTCAACAATCTTTCCAATTTCAACCGCCGTTTTTACGAACGGCATAAGATGAGTCCCCGCCGCTACCGGCAGGAGTTTGGTGCCAGGTATTGATTTCTGGAACCACAGAAGAGGTTTTAACCACAGAAGACACAGAAAACACAGAAATCACGGAGAAAAGATTTTAAATTTATTCAAATTAAAGTTGTAATCTCGTTACCATAGAAAATTTATTTTATATTTTTAAACTTTAAAAAAATATTTGTAATTTTTTTAATTTATTATTTGAAGAGCTATTCACTGAAAAGAAAAAAAATTAATGAATAATAACCGAATTTACGACAACAAGAACTTTCCTTTTGCCGATTTGACGCAAAAAATTATTGAATGCGCCATAGAGGTGCATCGGCATCTGGGGCCGGGATTTTTGGAAAATGTTTACGAAAACGCCCTTATTGCAGAATTGAAAAATAATGGGTTAAAAGTCGAAAACCAGAAAAATATTCCGCTTTATTACAAAGATACTTTAGTTGGCGAACATCGCTTGGATTTATTGGTAGAAAACGAAATTATTGTGGAAAATAAAACCGTTAAAGAATTTAATGATGTCCACAAAGCTCAATTAATATCTTATCTTAAGGCTGCGGGAAAGAAAGTGGGCTTGCTACTCAACTTCGCCAAAACAAAGCTTGAAATAAAAAGAATCATTGTTTAATTCAATTTTATTAGAACCACAGAAGACACAGAGAACACAGAATTAATTTTATTTAATTTATATAAATATAAAAAATACTTTCTTAAATTTTTACAAAACTTGAAAAAAATATTTTATAGAAGCAGATGAATACAACATTTTTAAAAAACATAAAATCAGTGTATTCTGTGTTTTCAGTGTCCTCTGTGGTTTTTTTACAGTTTTCCATGTCTTCTGTGGTTTTAATAATTTGTGTCTTCAGTGGTTTAAAGTAATTCAGTGGTAGCAAAAAAGGAAAGGAACAGATTGTGAAAGGACGTTTAACCTCTCTGGATGCGTTTCGTGGCCTCACTATTGCGGGAATGATTCTGGTAAACAATCCCGGTAGCTGGGCGCATGTGTA
>JALXCH010000603.1 GCA_026991005.1 Calditrichia bacterium
CACAAATCCAGATAGCACTTGAAACCATGCGCGGTTGTTCGTAAACTTTGCCGCCGTAGAAAAAGGAAACCTATTCAGGAGATAGATATGAGCGAAACTGTTCGCGTTCGGTTTGCCCCCAGTCCCACCGGTTACTTGCATGTTGGTGGTTTGCGGACTGCGTTGTATAATTTTCTGTTTGCCCGGCATCATGGAGGCCGGTTTGTGTTGCGCATTGAGGATACCGACCGCTCCCGTTATGTGGAAGGTGCCACGGAAAATCTGATTCGCACCCTGAAGCTTATGCAGCTCCAATACGATGAAGGTCCCGATGTGGGTGGAGATTATGGACCTTATATGCAGTCCCAGCGGCTGGATTTGTACCGGAAGCACGCCGAGGAGTTGATTAGTAAAGGACATGCTTACTACTGTTTTTGTACGAAAGAAGAATTAGAAGCCATGCGCAAGCGCCAGGAGGCCGCCAGGGAACCGGTGATGTACGATGGTGATACTACGTTTCAGGATTTGATTCGCGGCGAGGTCACCTTCCACAATGCGCTGATTGATGATCAGATTCTTCTAAAATCCGATGGTTACCCCACATATCATCTGGCCAATGTGATAGATGATCATTACATGCACATCACCCATGTGATTCGTGGGGAAGAATGGTTGCCCAGCGTTCCCAAACACCTGCAACTTTATCGGGCATTTGGCTGGGAACCGCCACAGATGGCGCATTTACCGTTGCTACTTAACCCCGACCGCTCCAAGCTAAGCAAGCGCCAGGGGGATGTGGCAGTGGAAGATTTCCTGGAAAAAGGCTATCTGCCCCAGGCGCTCATTAATTTTGTAGCACTGCTGGGATGGAATCCGGGAACTGACCAGGAAATTTTCTCCCTCCCGGAACTCATCGAGCTTTTTTCGCTGGAGCGGGTGAACAAGTCCGGGGCAGTTTTCGACATTAAAAAATTGCGCTGGATGAATGGCCATTACATTCGCGAACTTCCCGAAACCGAGCGCACGGCGTACGTACGGCGATTTCTGGAAAAGGCGGGATTCGACACCCGGGACGAAGAGCGGGTAAAGAAAATTGCGGAAGCAATTTACAAACGCATCGAAACCGGGGAAGATGTGGCGCGCGAAGCCGCTATCTTCTTCCAGCCGGTACCGGAAATTCGCGAGAAAGAGGCAGAGGAAGTGCTGCGTAAGGAAAGCGCTCGAACGGTTCTGGCTACATTCCTCCAGAAAATCGAACCGCTCTCCGAACTAAATGTTGAGACGTTTGCTTCCTTAATGAAGGAAGTGCAGAAAGAAACGGGAATCAAGAAAGGGGAGTTGTGGATGCCCATTCGTGTGGCACTCACCGGAGTAACCCACGGCCCGGATTTACCTCTGGTAATTGAGATTCTGGGTAAAGAGAAAATCGAGAACTTCATTCGGCATGTCCTGGAACAGGTCATTCCCCAACTCAATAGCTAAATGCTTCAGGAAGCACTTGAAATATTCCCGGATTTGTGTTTAATTTGAAACCTTATTTTTCCGGAACTTAGATGCTAAATAAAGGAAACGTAATGGACGAAGAAAAGAAAACCGCAGCTCGGGACGAGAATTCTACTGACAACGGAAATAAACGTCCCCTGAATTTCATTGAAGAAATTATTGAGGAAGATTTACGGAGCGGACGGTACGACCGGGTGCACACGCGGTTTCCCCCGGAACCCAACGGTTATTTACATATTGGACATGCCAAGTCCATTTATTTGAATTTTACTCTGGCGGAAAAATACAACGGTTTGTGTAATCTGCGCTTCGACGACACCAATCCCGTAAAGGAAGAGCAGGAATACATCGATGCCATCAAAGAGGATGTGCGCTGGCTGGGATTCGATTGGGAAGATCGCGAATATTACGCTTCGGATTATTTTGAACAGCTCTACCAGTGGGCAGAGGAGCTGATAAAAAAAGGAAAGGCCTATGTCGATGATTTGACTCCGGAGCAGATTCGGGAGTATCGGGGTACGCTCACCGAGCCGGGCAAGGAGAGTCCCTATCGCAATCGCTCGGTAGAAGAAAATCTGGATTTGTTTCGCCGCATGCGTGCCGGTGAGTTCCCGGATGGTTCACGTACCCTGAGGGCAAAAATCGATATGGCTTCCCCCAATTTGAATATGCGCGATCCGGTCATGTACCGTATCCTCCACGCCACGCATCACCGTACCGGAGACAAGTGGTGCATTTATCCCATGTACGATTGGGCGCATGGTCAGTCCGATTCCATCGAGGGCATTACCCACTCCATTTGTACTCTGGAATTTGAGGATCATCGTCCGTTGTACAACTGGTTTCTGGAGCAGCTGGGTATTCATCATCCCAGACAGGTGGAATTTGCCCGGCTGAATTTGAGTTACACCGTGTTAAGCAAACGGAAGCTCATTGAACTGGTGCAGGGCGGCTACGTGAATGGATGGGACGATCCCCGTATGCCGACCATCTCGGGAATGCGACGCCGCGGATACACCCCGGAAGCCATTCGGGATTTTTGTGAGCGCATCGGTGTGGCCAAAGCAGATAGCATTGTGGATATTGCCCTGCTGGAACATTGCGTGCGGGACGATTTGAACAAACGAGCACCGCGGGTGATGGCAGTACTGAATCCGGTAAAAGTGGTAATAACCAATTACCCCGAAGGCCAAACCGAGATGGTGGAAGCGGTGAACAATCCCGAAGATGCCTCGGCGGGTACACGTCAGGTACCATTCTCCCGGGTGTTGTACATCGAGCGGGACGACTTCCGCGAGGATCCCCCGAAAAAGTTCTATCGATTGGCACCGGGACGCGAAGTACGGTTGCGCTATGCCTATTACATCAAGCTGGAAGAGATTGTGAAGGACGAAAACGGTGAAGTGTTGGAACTGCACTGTACCTACGATCCCCAGACGCGGGGCGGTTGGTCGCCGGATGGACGGAAGGTAAAAGCAACCCTGCACTGGGTTTCGGCTGAACATGCCATTCCCATTGAAGTACGCCTCTACGACCGCCTGTTTAATGATCCCAATCCCGCAGGCCACAAGGATCGGGATTTCAAAGAATTTCTCAATCCGGATTCACTGAAGATCATTCCCCGGGCCTGGGCAGAACCGGCTTTACGAACAGCCCAACCCGGCCAGCGTTTTCAGTTCGAACGGCTGGGCTATTTCGTGGTCGATCCCGATTCTACCGGGGAGAAGCTGGTGTTTAATCGTACCGTGGCTCTGCGCGATACCTGGGCGAAAATTGAAAAGAAAATGAAGGCGGGGAAGGGGGAAGGG
>JALXCH010000604.1 GCA_026991005.1 Calditrichia bacterium
GGAAAAGAGCGTGCCCACACCACATAAGGTGGATCCACATCCTGATCCACAATGGGATTTCCGTTGTACCCGATGTTTTGCGGTGTAGTGAGGCACAGAATCATGTAACCGTCTTGAAATACCACATTCTCCGGGATAAAGTTGCTGTTGTTTCCGTTCCAGGTATGGGTGGCTTTGTCCCAGCGCGATGTGTTCCAGTAATCGAAATCATCTGCCCAGAGCAGGGTGAAATTGTCTCCCGTTCCGGGTGTGTAATTGTAGCATTTCACCCAGTCGTAATAAGCGAACACGGGTAGGATGCCGGGATCCAGCACACCTACCCAGCCGGGATAATCCGGCGGCCAGATATTCATCATTATTTTTTGCGGATGAACAATCTGTTGAATATGGGTACCGTATTGCCGGTAAATCTCGAATCCATCTACCCACCATGCCACGTAATCGGGAGTCCAATCGATGGTGTAAACATGAAACGCCTGGTGGGGATTATATTTCAGAATCTTAGATTTGACGTGATTTACCTGTCCGGGAGAAATGACATTGAACTGAATCTGGTTGTTGTAGCGTCCCAGAATTTCGATATCGATTTCATTCCACTCGGCGGGCAGGTTCCAGCTATCATGGAAAGTGAAGAAGGAAGAGAGTAAACCGCTTCCGGCTGCCGATTTCATCCGCACTTCGAACCGCCCATACTGGAAGGTGGATCTGGTGCGCAGCTCCGCACCCCGGTACGGTTTGGTTTGCGCTGCCAGGAAACTCGCTAAAGCTAACACACAGAGCAGAATCAATTTTTTCATGGTAACATCTCCGGTCATGGCTTTTTTAGTGGGTTCTCATCCTTCTATTTCATTCCCAATTCCTTGAGCATGCGATGGAAATTGGGCGGAGCCAGCCCCAGTTTGCGGGCGGCTTCGGCGTCGGACTCGCTGTGTTCCCGAACAAATTGAAAATATTTCCGGCGTAACTCCCGTTCCATCTCCCGCCACGGTAGAATATTCCTGGCATCCCATTGAAGGATGTTATCCGTAGAAATCTGGGTTTGCGAAGGAATTGCACTACCCAGAGCCACCCGGACATCTTCTTCGCTCAATAACCGACTTCCGGTAAACAGGAGACGCTGCACCACATTTTCCAATTCGCGTACATTTCCCGGCCAGGGATGTTCCCGGAGCAGTTGCAGCGCTCCTTCCGTGATTTGCGGCTTTTCCCGACTCATCTGGTTGCTGAATTTTTCCAGGAAATGTTCTACCAGCAGCGGGATGTCCTCTGGCCGCTCCTGCAGGGATGGTACATGAATCGTAAACACGTTGAGGCGGTAAAAGAGATCTTCGCGAAAGGAGCCGTTTTGTACCGCCTCTCGTAAATTCCGATTCGATGCCGCAATGACCCGCACATCCACTTTCAGCTTTTCGGTGCGCCCAATTTTGTCAATTTCTCCTTCCTGTAAAAAGCGTAACATCTTCGCCTGCGCCGAGAATGGGAGATCTGCTATTTCGTCCAGAAAAGCTGTGCCACGGTGGGCAACCTCCAGCAGTCCCGGTTTCCCGGCATGTGCCCCGGTAAAGGCGCCTTTCTCGAACCCAAACAGCTCGCTTTCCACCAATTCCGATGGCAATCCGCCGCAATTAATGGCAATAAACCGCTCGAAGCGCCGCTGGCTGTGATAATGAATATTCGCCGCCACCAATTCCTTGCCAGTGCCGGAAGCCCCCTGAATCAGTACAGTGGAATCCGTCTCCGCCGCCTTTTGAATCAGTTCACGCAGTTTGCGAATGGGTTCGGAGTCCCCCACAATTTTTTTCTCTCGCAAAATATCCCGTACATTCTCATTCATCTTTTTGTGGGTGCGCAATTTCTCCTTTTCCAATTGCTTTTTCTCGTAAGCGTTAAAGATGGTCAAAATGAAATCGGTTGGCTGGTAGATGTACTCTTCGATATCTCCGGGATATTTGGTGCAGTACCACATGGCACCGGCTTCAATCAGGCGATTGGCAAACTCGAAATCGCTGATGTTCACCGTCATTTTGGTGACTACCATAATTTGAATGGTCGGTTCAATCTCCTTCATGGCGCGGATGAGTTTTTCACCGCTCAAACCGCCCGCAATCTGAAAATCCATGATCACCACATCGTAGCGGCGGGGATTTTTCTTTAGCAGCTCCAGTGCCCGGTACCCGTTAGCTACCACATCTTCAATGATGATGCGGTCGGCAAACGGGCGGATGGTGTTCCGGATGCGGCGCACGTCGTACTCTTCATCCTCAATCAAGAGCAAATGTATTTTGCGGTTAATCATCATCTGTGGTCTCCTGCTTCTTTTCCGGCTCAGAAGAGCCAGGCTACGCGTAGGTGGCTAATCATTCGTTGTTTTCCTGCTTTCCGTGTGGAATAGTGATTATGAAACGGCATCCGCGGGGCTGGAGGTTCTCTACGTCCAGCTTCCAGCCACAGCGCTGTGTGGCAATTTCGTAAGCAAGGTAACAGCCATATCCGGAATTGTGCAAACCTTTTTTGGTAGAGACATTTTCCAGGAAGATTTTCTTGACCCCGTTTTCATCTTTCTCCAGCAGCTCGGCTTTAATTCCCCGCCCATTGTCGGCAATGGTTACAGTACTTGTCCCGCTTTGCGAATCGTACCGGGTACGGATGGTTACGGTGATGTCCTTCTCTCCGGCGTGGTCCAGACTATTCTGAATCAGCGGCTCGATGATTTCCCAGATAACGAATTCGTTGATGGCTACGGGTGGTAGCCTATCGTCCAGCTCAAGCTCGAACCGGAAGAAGTGCTTTTTCTCGGAAATACGCATAAAAATATTCTCCACCAGGAAGCGAATTACTTCGTTGATATCGGTGCGGAAAATGGGATTGCGGATGGTTTGCAGCGGCAGATCGTACCATTTCATGTCGTAGATCACACGAGAAATGAAATTGGCGTATTTGATAACCCGGTACTTCACCTGGTCGATATTTTCGGCAGAAAGGGTGCTCAGATCTTCCTTAATGAATCCCATCACCTTTTCGGCTTTGTGGTGAGTGTGGTAGATGCGGCGGGTAAATTGCGCCTCCTTCTGGTGGTGAATCTGTTCCCGCAGATGGTTTTCCCGTTCTTCATACAGTTGTTTCTGGGCGATGTCCCGTTCCTTCACGGTGTAGGAAGAAATGTAGAACATTGCCAGCAACCCCAGCAGGATGAGGGCAGCAAAGATCATGGCAGTTTCGTCGTAACTGGCAATCACTTCCCGGGTAATGAAGGAAAAATTGGGAGTATTGCGCACATACAGGGCACCCACAAATTCTCCCTTGGGAACAAACGGTACAAATACATGGAAGGTGGCACGTCCCTGGCGGATACTAAAAATCTGTTCTTGAGCGCGGATTTTCTGCTTTAATTTCTGGTAAAATTTAACTACTTCGCTGTGGGGTTCATCCGGTGGTGGCAGGTGGGAAAGATCTTCAAAAAAATAGCGGAATAGCACCCGGCCATTGTCAATCACACGAACGTGTTCGCCTTCGTCAATCAGAATGCAAATGTCTTCTACATTTTGTTGAAGCAGCGGTTGACTCAGGATGTTATTAATTCCCTGAACCACCTTTTGAGCTGTTTCGGGACTGAGATCGGCGCTGGTTCCGGCGGTTTCGAGAAGCATCTCCAGCGAAGTGGCCAGCAGGTTGGCTAACCGCTCGGCAGAATCCTGCTGGTACCAGTCCTGTGTTTTTACCAGAAGATTTTTCAGGGAGGTTTTGTGAACCAGCGATACCAGTATCTGGAAGAAAATGAGTACAATCAGCACCACCAACAGGTGCTTCAGCTCAAAATGGTATTTGCGAAAACGCTGGAAAACCTTCTCGGATGCGTTTTTCATATCGACCGCGAAAAAAGTTGATCATTCACGAAACATTTTCTTTTAAATGAACCCCCTGCTCCTCTATTATCTCCCATGGGGAAGTATTTTGCCTCGCTTCTTCAGATCAGAGTTTCTCCCCTCTGCCCAGAATTCCCGGAACAGATTAAACGAAAAGCCTGCTTTTTAGGAAAATGCACAATTGTTTGATGTTCCGGTAAAAACCGCTGCCTTCTTTTCATTTTCTATCTTAAAAACCAATCTTAATTGAATAAAAATAAACGCACCGTTCCATTTGATTCACAAAGGCATCACAGAAAAGACCCATCATTTAATTATGAATTTATTGGAGTTAATAAGATGCGTGGCTTTTTGCAAAGCCTCATCCACCGAAATTTCGCCTTTTATTGCCAGATGCACATAGTAGGAGATGATGTCCGAAATCTTGGTGTAATTTTCCAGAAAGGGACGATGAACGCCGTGTGCCAGCAAACGGCGATAGTAGTTTAAATCCGGGTTAGCTCTCATAAATTTTTCATCCCGGTACACATCCAGATTAACCGGAATATAGCCCCCTTCCCTGTAGAGAATCTTCTGAATTTCCGGGCGCAGGCAAAATTTGATGAATTCCACCGCTTCGCGCTTATGGGCGGAGAAGCGCGACACCATGAGGTTCCAACCGCCAAACACCGACACCGGTCTTCCCTCGCGAAAATGGGGCAAAGCAGCAATACCCAGCAGTTTGAATTTACCCGTATCCGATATAACATGGCGGTAATGGCGTGGAAATCCCGGCCAGCCGCGTAGAAAAACAGCATCCCGTTGAAGGGCATCCAGGTAGCACTTAAACTCATCGTAATTCACCACCACCGGAGGTGTAGCGTGGTACCTGTTTACCAGATCCACTAAAAACTGGAGCGCCCTCCGAATGGGCGGTTGAACAAGCTGTACGGTATCACCGACAAATAGACTACCATTCTGGCTTTTTACCAGTTCATAAAAACTGCAAATCAGTCCCTCATAACTATCCGCGGGGAACAAATAGAAAGGCTGGTTTTTCAAACGAAGCCGATTCTTCAAACGCAGAAATTCTTCCCAGGTGAGTGACGATTTCAATTTTCGCTCAATCTCTTCCCCATCCGGTAATTGACGGATAATGTCCCGGCGGTAATACATCATTCCGACGTCTGTGTACAGCGGTATCGCCAGTAACTGCCGGTTGTAATAACAGGATTTAAGTGGTTCGGCGAGAAGCTGTGCCATTTCCTGCCGGGAAAAATAGAGATTCAAGGGATGGGCCCAGCGGGCAAAGCGTGGTACCCAAATGACATCCACTGCGAAAACGTCGATCAGGTCGCTTTTGCTGCGCAGAGAACGAGCCAGCAACTCTTTCCGCTCGTTGGTGCTGAATTTGGAAAAAGGAAGATTAATGGGAACCACTTCGATTTTTCCCTGATAAGCCAGGTTAAACCGGCGAATCAGTTCTTCGTGAGCAGGGGAAATATTATCGGCAAAATGAATTTGAACCGGTAACTGGCTGGAGGGAGTAAAACGGTCCAGTAAAAAGAAAATAAATGCCACCAGAATTCCACCTGACAGAAGTACGGCAGTAATCAGGAAGAGAGTGCGATTGTAAAAATGCTGTTTCTTTTCAGGCGTCACCAGATAACCATTCTTTAAATACAACCATCAAAATAGCAATTTTTTTGTGGCTTCTCAAGTGGAACAGAGGGTCATTTTCGCAACATTTTTTCTACCGAAATTCGGGAAATAATCCAGCATTCAGAACCTAACGAGAGATTTTTTAAATCGGGTGTTCATGACCTCTTGGTGTTTCAAAAAGGGCAATTGCAGCAGCGTGTGGAATTATTGCACCGGAACGAGACGGACAAGAGAGTACCGGAAATCCCGTTGACCGGGTGATTGGTTGTTCCATCCTAATCCCATGAAAAAGCAATGACTCGGCGCTGCTGCAATCCGGTTCCGATAAGGAAGGTACCTCAAAATACAAAACCACTCATCCTCCGGTTTACAATCGATTGCTCACATGGAACAAAAAACACCCACCCGCCCAAAACTCGGGTGAGTGTTTTTCACGAATATATAAACGTCCTCCTCCAAAACTTGCTCTGCAATTTTAAAAGAAAATCCACCACAGCAATAGCATGGTGAGTATCAGCAAAAGACTCATAATAACATTCAATCGATGCCACCACGGTTTTTCCTGCAGATATTCCCGGTCTGCTCCCGGATCGCCCGCATAGCGGAAGGTGAGCCCCGTAACCTTTTCCCGGGCTGGTTTTTCGGTGAGCAAACTTACTACAAACAGCACACCGGTACACACCAGAAAAAGCAACACGGCAAAGTGCAGGAAATTGACTTCCGCAAACCAGCGCAGGGGAGCCCATTCGATGGGATTTTGCTTATGAATCAGTTCCACAATCAACCGCAGGGCGCCGAAGAAAAGACCGGTTAATAGCGAGGCAATGGCGCCTTTACTGTTGGCACGTGGCCAGAACACACCGAACAAAAATACTGCGGCTATCGGCGGACTGATGTAAGCCTGCACACTTTGCAGGTAAATGTACAACTGGGAGGAAATATATTTAATGAACGGTACCCAGAGAATTCCCAGTACCACCAGCACGGTTGTGGCAAGGCGGCCCACGTACACCAGATGACGCTCGCTGGCATCCGGTTTGAGTTTTTTGTACACATCGATGGTGAACAGAGTGGAACTGCTGTTAAAGCAGGATGCCAGCGAAGACATCAGTGCTGCCAGCAAACTGGCTACCACGATGCCTTTCAGCCCCACCGGTAACAAACGGGTAACCAGTGCGGGATAGGCCTGATCTCCGGCAATATCGGGATACAGAGCACGGGCAATGATTCCGGGAAAAACCAGAATAAACACCGGTAAAATTTTCAGAAAACCGGCAAAGATGGTGCCGGAGCGGGCGTGGTCAATGTTTTTAGCACTGAGCACCCGTTGCACGATGAACTGATCGGTACACCAGTACCAGATGCCCAGAATTGGCGCCCCGAAAACGATGCCGGTCCAGGGGAAATCGGGGTCGCTCATGGGTTTGAACATGTGGAAAAAATCCGGCGGTACCGCCTGTTTTAATCCGGCGAATCCACCCACTTCGTGCAGTCCCAGGAGGGTAAGCACCACCGCCCCACCAATCAGCACAAAGGTCTGGATCAGCTCGGTGTAAATCACCGCTCCCAATCCACCGGCGATAGTGTAAATTCCGGTGGCAATCACCAGTACAATAGCCGAGGTGTACATATCCCAACCGAGCACCTGTTTCAGCAACAAACCACCGGCAAACAGTGTTACCGATATTTTTGTTAGCACATAAGCCAGGATGGACACGGTGGTGAGGTACCAGCGACTGGCGCTCCCGTAGCGCCGTTCCAGAAACTCCGGCATGGTAAATACTCTGGAACGCAGGTAAAACGGGACGAACACCCAGCCCAGGATCAGCAGGATCAAGCTGGCGAGCCACTCAAAATGCCCCACCGCCATTCCGGTAGCCGCTCCGGAACCCGCTAATCCGATAAAATGCTCGCTGGAAATGTTGGAAGCAAATAACGACGCACCAATGGCAAACCATCCTACATGACGCCCCGCCAGAAAATAATCGGTGGTGGTTTTCTCTTTGCGGGAGAAATAAAAACCAATGGCAAAAATAACCAGAAAATAAAGAGCGATGATTACCAGATCGGTCATAGCGATGTTAAAAATCATCAGGCCTCCTCTGTTTTTGAACCCATGTTTTCTGTTAAATCGGTATCGGTTTAGATGGAATGTTGGGAATAGGGTGAATAGGGTGAATAAGGTATATAGGGTATATAGGGTATATAGGGTATATAAGGTGTATAGGGTATATAGGGTGGGTAGGGGGAATAAGGTATTTTGTGGTTTCCGCTACGTGTGGTTGTTTAGGGCTTATTTTCAATTTGTTTCCTTCCTCTGTTTTGAATTTCCAATCTATTTCCATTTCTTTACCTTTATTCTAAAAAATGAATTGGCTGCGCCTGCTTTTTTGCTTGAACGATGGAAACTGAATTTAGCGAATCTCCAGGTTCTATTTCACCAGAATTGTTTTTTAACGAATCAGTAAAAGTTTCCGGGTTCTTACATAATGTGAACCAATTTTAATTCGGTAAAAGTACACGCCACTGGCCAGACTCCGGGACGGCTTCCAGACGACTTTGTGGGTACCGGCGGGCATGGAGCGCTGAATAAGCGTTTCAATCTTACGACCGGAAACATCAAAAACCGTCAATTCCACCTTTGCCCTTTGCGGCATTTCCCAGCTAATGGTAGTTAGGGGATTAAAGGGATTAGGGTAGTTGGGATAGAGATAAAAACGGCGGGGAAGAGTCGATTTCCCATCCTCCAGCGCAGAATACACGGAATTGATAGCTCCGGGTGTTCCGTGGATAGCGGATGCCGCCCAGCTTTCGGGAAGCGCATTATCCAGGTCAGGATGAATTAATTCCAGAGTGGGACCATTGCCGTCCGGTGCAGTAGGCCAGGGTGGCGCATCGTCGTAAACCAGAGAATCCACCATTTCCCCCTGTGCATCGAACAAACGAACCAGTTCCCCGGCGCCGCTCAAACCAAAATTCATGTTTCCAAGATAATTGCTCAACGTCGGGAAAAGCACCCGAAAGGCAGCAGTGTCCCGGCACAACACCAGATATTCATCCGGTAACAGAACGGTTCCTGCCGGGAAGACAAACACATGGGCATCATCGGAATCCTTAAACTTCCACCCGCTTAAATCGATGGTTTGACCGCTGTTGTTGTAGAATTCCACCCAGTCTTCCGGATTGAAATCAGGTGCCGAATGGTAATTGATTTCGTTTATAACCACCGTGCCGGTGGAGGTACTGTCCGGAACGAACAGCGCAGTAACCGCGGTATCCGAAACAGGTGTGAACCAGATGGTGGTCGAATCCGGTGGAAACGCTCCCTGCCAGCCGACGAACCGGTAACCCGCCGCCGGAAGTGCAGTGAACCGGACGGGAACACCTTTAAAGTACTGACCGTTCCAGGGGAATCCTTTCAGGAGCAGTGCATTCAACCGGATACGACCCGCTTCTGCCGGTTGAACCTGTACGGTAACCTGCACCGAACCGCTCAAATTAAATTTGCTCTGAATGTGTGCGCGCATGTATTGGGGACGCAGTGCAGCAAAAGTTCGCAACGCTGTGACATTTTGATTCCAATCCCCCAGAATCCCATGCCAGCGGTCCATATGCCGCGGAATTTCCGGAGCAATTAGAGCCTGAAGGGAATCGATAAACTGCAACACCCGCTGCGGTAAAAAAACCGTATTCATCAAATCCGCAAAGCGATTGATGAAGTCGCGGGTAAACTCGGGACTTTCCAGCATTTTTCGCAGCAGAAATGTGGACCACGGAGGATTGGGCCAGGGCGGGCCATTGGTAGCGGTGGCAAACTCCAGGGTGTTATGGGCATACGCCTGAGGGTCATACAAGCCACATCCGAAATCCAGGTCATAGAAAAACCAGCGCCAGCGGCCGGTTGGTGTGCGAGGACGCCAGTACTTTATATTATTCCCGGGCCAATCCGTATTATCAAAATAAATTTCGCAGACCTGGTAAGTAAGAAAATTGTCCACATCCACCAGCTTTTTCACAAACGCATAATTGGCGGAATCCGACAGGTTGTGGGTGGAAAGAAAATCCTGCAGCATCTGATAGTGAGCGGCATCGCCTTCAATCACAGAGCCGTCGTATTCCAGAATATCCACATTCCCGGGATCCACTCCATGGTGAGAAGCCAGGTAGTGCTCGTTGAGTTTTTCGCGGATGTTATGAATTCCCCAGTACCTTCCGTTCAAATACACAATAGCAGGCCGGTAAGCCTGCAGATCGAGATCCAGCGTCTTCACCAGTCGCGTCATCAGGGCATCGCGGAACATGGTGGACTGCCAATCGTTGCCGGAGTTGCGCAGAACAAGGGATTTAAAAGAAGAGATGGGCAGCTCGGGAAAAATGGGAAATTCGATGCGGTTGTACCCATAACGGCCGCGGGCAAAAATAGCCAACGATTTTTGTGGAAACCCGCGACTCCATCCCCCGAAGATTTTCACTCCCCCGTCAATGGTGAAGTCCAGGCTGCCATCCGGCTCAAACAGTTCAATATGAAGAGGCCGTTCCCAGTCCTTCCAGAAGTTAGCGCCTAAATAAGGGAAATTAGGGCTGGCGCTGTCTCCCAAAACATAAATTCCAATTTCGTTATCGAAGAAATTGGCAGGATCTGTGGATAAGGAAATAACCGGTAAAACGCTGTTTTCGTTAATGAAAAAGGTGCTGGTGGCGGCTTTTCCCGGTAGTTTCCCCGGAACAAAAACCCGGGCACGCACCACTGTGGTGGAATCTACAGTCAATGGAGCAATGTAGATGGCTGAGGTATCCCGCGGGAGCGAACCATCCAGGGTGTAGCGAATAGTTGCTCCGGGTTCGTTGCTGGAAATTGAAACCTGCACACTACCGGAGTAAAATCCGGCTTCCGGTTGAATTTGTGGCATTTCCGTAATACCGGAAAAGCCCTGGCTGGTATTGCTGCTTTCCGGTGTAGCCCTGGAAAAATAAAACCACACCGGCCAGCCGTCCGGTTGGCGCCCGTATGAAATATCCGCGGAAAGAGAACCGGCGTTCACCTGATCTACCACCACCCCATTGCCATCACTCAAAAATATTTCCTCACCATCGGCATTGATTTTAAAATTGGTGTGCAGGTGCGGTAGAGCAAATTGCAAAAAAGAGGGCATCCCCTGGGGATTGGGTGGTGGTGTCTTCAGACCCAGCGAGAGGAAGGGAATGATGGTCATATCCGATGAAGAAGCGCTCACGTTGTGCACCTGAATAGCAAGCACGTTTTCGCCTGCTTGTAGTAAACTGGCAACGCT
>JALXCH010000605.1:0-10482 GCA_026991005.1 Calditrichia bacterium
GTGTATAAATCTAAAAAAGAGCGGCAGGAAGAATACGAGCGGGAACAGGCCGAACAACAAGCTCAAAAAGAAACATCGGAAGCGCCGCAGAGTGAATAATCGGTTTATTACAGTACCCGGAAGAATGACTTCTGTGCATTCTCTTCCTATTAGCGATTCAATTTATTTTCTCACACCCATCCGGGGAGATATTTTTTTAAATTACAGACGGAAACAAGATAGGCTCCGTTTGATGCGAACTGTGTAAGGCGAAACCAACATGGCTCTTTCTGCAAAGAAAATTTTCAAACCTTTTTCCCGCGATCTCAGCATTTTTCAGGATTATTTTAAAAAGAGCATGGCATCCAATGTGCGCATTGTGGATGAGGTGGCGAAATATCTGGTCCGGCACAAAGGAAAACAGTTGCGCCCCATGCTGGTGATAACCTCCGCCCGCACCCTGGCAGATCCCGGTGAAAAAACCTATCTGGCTGCGGTCGTGGTGGAACTGCTGCACACCGCAACTCTGGTCCACGACGATGTGGTGGATGAATCGGAAATTCGGCGTGGTTTTCCCACCATTAACGCCGTTTGGAAAAATAAAATTGCCGTGCTCATGGGGGACTACCTTCTCTCCAAATCGTTGATTATTGCCACCGAAATTGGGCATCTGGAGCTCATGAATATCATTGCCAACGTTGCCAAACGGCTGAGCAAGGGGGAACTTCTGCAAATTCAAAAATCCCGCAAGCTCAATATCAACGAATCAGAATACTTCCAGATGATTTCTGATAAAACCGCCTCTCTCATTTCCGCCTGCTGCGAAATTGGAGCCATCACGGTAAACGCTACCGACCGGGAACGCGATATTCTGCGCTCCTTTGGTGAATATCTGGGAATCGCTTTTCAGATTAAAGATGATTTACTGGACTACCAGAGCCGCTCCAGTATTCTGGGTAAACCGGTCGGTCACGATTTAAAGGAAAAGAAAATCACCCTGCCCCTTATTTATGCCCTGGAAGCGGTGGGAAAGGACGAACGGAAACAGATTACACGCATGTTGAAAAACGGGGTGGAGAAAAAGGAAATCAACTACATTGTAGATTTTATTATCAAATACCAGGGGATTAAACGGGCGGAAGCGAAGGCACAGGAATACAAAGACCGGGCCATTGCGGAGCTGGATAAGCTTCCGCACACGAAAGCCCGGGAAGTACTCCAGAACCTGGCTGAATTCGTCGTCAACCGTAGCAAATAACCGATTCAAGCGCACCTCTATGAAGTACTCAACTCTCTTTTCAGTTCTCATCCTCGTTCTCTTTTTCTCCCAATGCAACCGATCGACATACCAGCCCTTTAGTGAACACGAATTGTTGCTGGGTACATTCGTTCACATTACTATTTACGATTCCAGTTTGAACCGTGAACTGGCAGCCCGTGCCGTGGATAGCGCCTTCCAGAAAATACGAGAAATCGAAGCTCACACCAATCCCTACGACAGCGCTGCGGAGGTTTCTGCCATTAACCGTCAGAGCACAGCGAACAAACCCGTTTTTCTTTCTCCAGTGCTTGCCCCGCTCCTGCAACAAGCTCTGAACATTGCCCGGGAGACCAACGGAGCGTATGACCCCACCCTCTGGCCGGTGTTTCGATTATGGCATTTTGGAACAGACAGCGCCCGGGTGCCGGATTCTCTCCGGATTGCCCGCCTGCTCCCCCGTGTTGACTTTCGGAACCTCCTGCTTCACAGAGACACCCTTATCTTTACCCGCAACGGAATGGGCTTAGATCTGAGCGGGGTAAGCAAAGGATATGCCGTGGAGCAGGCGCGCCGGGTATTAAAACAATCAGGTTTTCGCAACTTCATCATCGACGCCGGGGGAAATCTGGGGATAGAATGGCACCGGAGGGATTCGGTCACCGTGTATATTCGTCATCCCCGGATAGAAGGGCAATTCCTTGGCAGCTTTAAGGTGAACCGGAGTTGCGGTATCTCCACATCGGGGGATTATCAGGACTTCTTTCTCCAGGATTCCATTCGGTATCATCACATTCTGAATCCCGCGACCGGTTATCCGGCGCGCGAAGCGGTGAGTGTTACGGTGTGGGCACCCGATGCCCTAACTGCTGACGGTCTCTCCACCGCCCTTTTTGTAATGGGAGCTGACCAGGGTATAGCTTTTGCCAGAGCACATCCGGGAATTGAAGTCCTCTTTGTACAGGAAACTTCCCGGGGGTTAAAAGAGATTACCACCGCGGGATTTTCCCGGCGATTTACACCTACGAATTCCACCAACCGGGAGCGATAAATCCCATGGTAGAAGCTGCTCCACAAAAAATTCTGATTATTCGACTTTCTTCTCTGGGAGACATCGTACTCTCTTATCCCCTTCTCTCCGCGCTGCACAAACACTTTCCACACGCCGAAATCGATTTCCTGGTGCGTCCGGAATACCAGGAGCTGGTTCGGTACCATCCCGCTGTCCACCAAGTGCTCTTGTTGAACCCGGAAAAAGGGTTGTTTTATCTGTGGAAACTACGCAAACAACTTTTCCAGAAAAATTATGATGTGATTCTGGATATCCACCGCAATTTGCGAACGTTTGTTCTGCTTGCAGGCACGCGCTTCAAACAAATTATTTTCAGATTGGTGGGAAAATCCGCAAATCCCCGGGTCTATCGGGTAAAAAAACAGCAACTGGCACGATTCCTTCTGGTTAGGTTCAAAATAAATTGGTACCGGAGGTTGTACGGTGGAGCGTTTCCCGTGTGGGAAAAATACCTTCGTACCGCTGCACCACTGGGTATTTCTTCTGCAGAAACTACCCGTAATTTCTACTACCCGGAAAACGCGCGGCAAAAGGCGCTTCAAATTCTTAAAAACGCTGGTATTTCCACCCCTTTTGTAGTGATGGCTCCCGGTTCCCGGCATTTTACCAAGCGCTGGCCAGCCGAATATTTTGCGGAACTGGCAGAACTTATTTTTCAGCGCTACCGACGCCCCACCGTGTTGGTCGGAGGTTCCCAGGAAAAACAGGTTGCCCGGGAGGTGATTAAGCACGCCCGGAGCGTTCCCATCACCTCCGTGGTGGGACAATTATCGATTTTAGAAACTGCGGCGGTAATCCACCGGGCTTCCCTGATGGTTACCAACGATTCCGGATTAATGCACATCGCCGATGCTCTAAATGTGCCCCTGGTGGCTATCTTTGGCTCCACAGTGCGGGAATTTGGTTTCTTCCCCTCCGGGAAACATGCCCGGGTTGTGGAACATCCGGGGCTTTCCTGCCGCCCTTGTTCTCATATTGGACTGGAAAAGTGCCCTAAAGGGCACTTCCGCTGCATGCGGGAGGTGACTCCCGGGCAGGTGCTCGAGACAATTACCAACCTTCTTGCTGAAGCGGAAAAATAAGCCCTATTCCCCGATTTATTGCGGGGTCGAAGGGTCCTTCCCGTTTTTCCTTTTCGATGCATAAATAAAACAAAAGGCCATCCCGGGCAGGATGGCCTTCTACGTCAAAATTACCTTTTTACAACAGCACAACTCGGGAGGGTTGTACTACAACAATCATTGCTTCCCAAAAACACCGCTCTGGAGAACCGTACTACCATCGCGAGTCCTTTTTCCATCCCGGTTATTGCTTTAGCGGTTCCATTTCAAACCGTAATCCTGCAATTTCTCCCGAATATATTGTTTGGCGTTTTCCACTTCCTGCTTTACCACCTCCGGAGGTACTCCCTGAATCATGGACACTTCTTCGGGAGTAAATCCTTCCATTTCCACCAATTGTAATGCCTGACGCCAGCGATTGGGTAAAAGAGAAATTACCCGATCCACCGTTTCTTCAATCTCTTCCTCTTCGTACCAATCCTCTGGTTCCGGCGAATTGGGATCTGGAATCACATCCTCGATTTTGACTACATCATCGGGCTGGTAGTACTCGTACAGTTCGGTATCCAGATCATGAACTTCCACCGTTTTTTCCAAGGGAACGCGCCGGAAGCGAATTTCCTTCACCTTGCGCTTAATAATGCTCTCGATGGTCTTATAAATTTTTTCCCGAACTTCCTTCTCGTTAAAATTGGGCTCTACTTCTTCCGATATTTTCAGAACAGCCTCATCCAGCACGTCCTGAACCATTAATTCACCCGGTTTCAAAAGTCCCTGGTAAATTCGATTGCGAATCTCCCGATAGGCAAAGTTGTAAAAGCGCTGAAAATGTTTTTCAATAAAATCCAGGTACAGCTCCTGAGTTTCTTCGGGAGTACTCGTTTTTAAAAGCATCTCTTTGTAAGTTGGTCGAATCTTGCGCTTGTAATCGGGTTCATGACGAAGAAATGCTTTAAATTTTTTTACTTCACGAAATAAACTGTTAAACGCCTCATTGGCCGCTTTAGAGAGTTTATCGGCACGTTTTGAGGCGCGAAGTGTTTTGTTGGGCAAATCCAGAATAATGTCCACATTGTATTCTTCCCGTTTGCTGTGCTTCTCGAATTTAATTCTTAATTTAACCATGTCTGGATCAAATTTTTCCAGCATTTTTTCCAGCTTTTGAATCTTCCGCTCCAGCGCATTTTGCGTGTGTTCATCCACGGCAATTCCATTGTGCACAATCTCTCGAATCATAAAAAGATCCTCCTCATTCGTTTAATTGAAAATTCTTTTTCTTAAAACTTCTTGCTTTAAGCATTTGTTTCCAGTAAATTTTGCCTGCTTTTAAACAAAAGATAGACAAAACAATGGCCAAAGTAAAAAAGAAAGTAAGAAAAGAAAGTTTTGCTCCGAAGTTTCATTTTCCGCTGACACGAATCAACTTCTATATTCTATTATTAGGAGTCTTTATCCTGGTTGTTGGTTACATTTTCATGTTACTTCCGGATGATCCGGATGCATTTCTGACCCGGACCCTTTCTCCCATTGTTTTGGTTATTGGCTATTTGGTTATCATTCCTATCGGACTGTTTTATCGTAAAAGGTCTTGAGTTCCCCCACACGACTCTCGGGCGCTTAGCTCAGCTGGTTTAGAGCGCCGCCCTTACAAGGCGGAGGTCACTGGTTCGAATCCAGTAGCGCCCACTCTTTTACTTCCCTTCATAATCTGATTAAACCGGAATGTACTTCTGTTTCTTTTCCCTCGTTCTCTAAATATTGAAAGGTCAATTCGACATTGTTCTATTTTTCAGGTACTTTAAGAATTTACCTTCAAAAGTTTTTCACATTCTTTAAATGTGGTGTGAACTTTTCTTGAAATCGCCAGAAAGAAAATCGTCGGTTCGCTTTTTTCTTCTAAAATTTGCTTTTCCACTTCCAAAACTTTTCACATTATATTCATATTGACCCGGCTATTTTTAAAAGAAAAAAAGACCTTCCCTCTGAAATTCACAGGTTGATAATTATGATGATGATTTCTTTCTTTTTTAATATTAAAAAATTCTATTGTATTATCTTCTGCAATTCAGCTATTGCATTAATTAGAAAATAAGCTCCTTTTAATTCTTCAAGGGGACGAAATCCATATGTTACTCCGCAAGTGTAAATTCCTGCCGAAAGACCACATTGAATATCTTGTGGACCATCTCCTACAATGATTGCTTGTTGGGGATTTACCTGCGTTTTCTTTAGAACATAGTGAATAACTTCCGGATTTGGTTTTTTAACTGATAGAGAATCTCCCCCTAAAATCAGATCAAAGAAATGTTGAAGCTTAAGGTTCTGTAGCACCTTACGGCTAAATCGTTCCGCTTTATTACTCACGACCACTTTTTTCTTTTGATGAAAAAACTGGAGTGTTTCCACCACACCGGGAAAAGGACGGGTAAAATCCGTGAGGTGCTGCTCGTGGTGAGCATAATACAGTTGTAACGCCCGGTTCAGAAGTTCCGGGGTAACCCGCGTTTGAGTTTCCAGACTTCGTTCCACTAGCCTCGTGATGCCATCCCCCACAAAGGAACGGATTTGTTCTACCGGTAGCGGAGAAAGGTTTAATTGTTGCAGCACGTAGTTGGTGGTCTGAGCAATGTCCAGGGTGGAATCTACCAGTGTTCCGTCCAGATCAAAGATAATCAAATCCACAGAAACCATAAAAATCCTTTCCAGAAGGTTTGCTTAAATAGATTTAAAAATAATAATCGGATATAAAAGAAGAAGCAAGAAAAAATACAGAAGGGAAAATCAAAATAAACTTTTATATCCTTGAGATATTTATGTACTTAATATTTTTTATAACATCTGTTGCGGTTTTAAGGATATGACTATTTGAGATTTGCTATCCTGGAATTTTTTACCATGTTTTTCCCGAAGCGTTAAGAACAAAAATAATTTCTGGTATTATCGGATAAACTGCTGTCATTCGGCTCAAATAATTAAGAATTCAGCCAGAAATATCCCTGTTTTGCCATAGAGATTTTTTACTCAGATTGACAGGAGGAGACCAGTGCTCGCATTTTAAATTATCGCTGTAAGCGGAGGTGAAGTATTCCATCATAAATACAAAACTACTTTTCCCATAAGAAGCAAAGCATGGCCATCATATGATACCCAAAAGGAACGAATCAAATAAATATTGAAAAAGGAGTTGGGTTTAAATCGGGTTTTGTCAATTGTCAGCAATTCGAATACTCTATCGGGATTGCAATGATATGTAAGAATTATCAGGGGTACTGGGGTTTTAATTTTATGACTCCCAATGATGTTTTTTTATCATTAAATTGGGTAAAAATAGGTCATTACCTTTTAAGAGATTCCGAAGGTTAGTATGGATATTTTTACCTGCAACACTCAATAAAAAGGGTTTTTAGATAAGTAGAAACAAAAATTCTTATTCTGTTCAGTTTTAATGAGTTCATTGGTTAGGATGTTATTTAAGTTAATAAATCAAAAAAAATGATAGTTGAATAAACAAATTCTTTATATCATTGAAAAATTTAGTTCTATTTTGTCATAAAAAACGGGGGAACGTTTCATGAAACGCTGGTTTGCATTTATTGATTTGTTTGTCATCTTTTTTATGATATTCACCTCAGTCGTAGCTTCGGAGTCGAATTATTTCACAGACCGTTTTCTGGTATGTTTCCATAAAAGCCTTTCCCATATTGAACCGAGGATAGAAAACGGCACGGTGCAGGTGGGAATCCCTTCTTTCGATCGGCTATGCCGCCGCTTTGGAGTGGTTCGTATGGAACGCTGGCTCACCAGCGCCGATGAGCGGGACGTGGATGGAGAAATTAAACTATCCAACATCTACCGGCTTGTGCTTTCCGATAAATCCCGGCTGGAAGAGGCTCTAAAGGCGTTTGCTGAAGTAGAGGACATCATCCGGGTAGAACGCGAATTTTACGACACACCGGATGTGTTTCTCGATCCTTACCAGCCGAACGATCCTTCCTTAAGCAGCCAATGGTACATTTTTAAAATCATGGCCGATTACGCCTGGGGATTGTGGACCAATTTCGGGCAGATGCCGGCTGATACCACCGTAGTGGTAGCGGTGGTGGATATGGGCATCGAATGGACTCATCCGGATTTGATAGACAACATCTGGGTAAATCCAGGAGAGGATATTGATGGAGACGGAGTGGTGGGCGATTTTGGTCCTCCTTCCAGCGGCGGAGATGAAGACGGCATCGATAACGATGGAAACGGTAAGGTAGATGATTTAATTGGCTGGGACTTTGCCGGTGCCGATCATAATTTCGTTCAACCGGACAACAATCCCTTAGCGGTCGCAAACGATCATGGCACCAATGTGATGGGATGTGCTTCCGCTGCAACGGATAACAACCTGGGCATTGCCGGAACCGGTTTTCGGGTAAAAATTCTGGTAACCAAACATGGTGCCGACGATGGTTATCAGTACCTGCTCAACACCTACGACGGAATTCTGTATGCCGCCAAGAGCGGTGCAGATATCATCAACTGTAGCTGGGGAAGCTACAATTACTCCGGATTTGCCCAAAGCGTCATTAATACAGCTCACGACACATACGGTGCCATCATTGTTGGCTCCGCCGGGAATGACAACTATAATCTGGCTAACCATCCTCACTATCCTTCCAATTACAACCACGTCATTTGCGTTGCGGGGACCAATCCCGATGATTCCAAAGCCAATGGCTCGAATTATGGTACCCGGGTGGATATTAGCGCTCCGTATTCTTCCATTTACACCACCACCTTTATGGGAAGCGGAGGATACCAGACCACCCAGGGAACATCCTTTTCGGCGCCCATTGTTTCCGGAGTATTGGCCCTGCTCAAATCCATGTACCCGGATTCGGGCCAGGGCTGGCTGGAGAATCGCCTTCTGGATAGCGCCGATCCCATTGACGATATGAATCCCAATTATGTGGGAATGCTTGGTTCCGGGCGAGTTAATGCGTTCAACGCTCTGGGACAACCGCTGTACCCCAATCTGAACTACAACGCGCAGGCATTGCAAATCATAAATGACGACGGAAATGGTGTGCTGAATCCCGGCGAAGGAGCTTACCTACGCATCACCATTAAGAACGCCGATGGCTGGGCACTGGCTTCCAATGTGGAAGCGGTGCTGCGCTGTTCCAGCCCGTTTATTACCATCACAGACAGTGTTGCCACATTTGGCTCTATCTCCGGTGGTTCCATCGGCATCAATATTACCGATCCGTTTGAATTTTACGTGGACACCCTTGCCAGTAACGGAGATTATCCATTTACCCTGTACATAAAAGCCAACGAAGGGAGCGGGGTTCTCTACGAGAAACTTCTTGATTTTTCCATTTACATCAACGGCTTCCAGACCGGCTGGCCGGTGAGCGGGTTGAGCTATGTGCAATCGCCGCCCGTGGTGCAGGATGTGGATGGAGATGGCTCTCCGGAGATTTTTGTAGGAACCAATGCCGGAAATTTGTGGGGCTGGAGGGTGGATGGAAGCCCGTTGAATGGTTTTCCCGTGGCGCTGGGTGGCCAGATCTGGGGCAGCCCCTCGCTAGGTGATCTGGATGGTGATGGCACACCGGAAATTGTGGTAGGGAATACTGCTGGCCATCTCTTCGTGGTGGCACCGGATGGAACCATTCTTCACGATTGGGACATCGGGGAATTCATTTACAGCACGGTGTCGCTGGCCGACCTGGATAATAATGGCGCGCCAGAAATAATTTTCGGCACTTTCTCGGGAAATCTCCACGTGCTGAATCCGGATGGTAGCAACTTTTCCGCTTTTCCCTATGCAATGGGAACCATGGAGCGAGTGATGGGAGGCTGCGCCGTGGCCGATTTGAACGGTGACGGTTACCGCGAAATTGTGGTCACCACCCAGAACAAACATATTTATGCCTTCGACCAAAACGGGAATCTGGTGAGCGGATTTCCCGTTACTACCAACGCTCCTCTGTTCGCCGCTCCGGTGATTGCCGATTTTTCGGGCAACGTCCGGATTATTGCCGGAGATGCCGGAGGTACAGTGTACCTGATTAAACCGGATGGCAGCCTGGAGTATTCTCTGGATGCCGGAGCTCCCGTGCGTGCCCCAGCCGGGCTGTGCGACGTATCCAGCGACGGCGTTCCCGAAATATTTGTACCCACCCAGAGCGGCGAAGTCGCTGCCTGGGATTGGCAGGGAAATTCCCTGAGCGGATTTCCCCTCCCATTTAGCGGTGGTGCCGTGACCCAGCCGGTGTTTGCCGATGTTACCGGAGACGGAGCGCCAGAGATAGTTCTGGCAGCTCTGTCCGGAGAAATTTACACTTACAACTTCTCCTCCGCCAGTTGGGTTACGGGATTCCCAGTAACCATTGGCGGGCAGACGAAATCTACCCCCACGGTGGTCGATCTGGATGGAGATGGAGATCTGGAAATTGTGACGGGAACCAACAACAGCGTGGCAGTTCTGGACGTGAGGTTTCCTAACGCCGACGCCGAAAGTTACTGGCACACCTATCAGGGAAATCCGGCCCATACCGGCTATTACGGCGATGCACTGGTGGGCATTCCCCATCGGCAGGAAAGCAAAATCCTGCGGTACGCCCTGTTTCCCAATTTCCCCAATCCGTTTAATCCCAGTACCACCATTCGTTACTCCCTCCAGAAAACCAGTTTGGTGCGCCTGGAGGTTTATAACGTGCTGGGCGAACGGGTAGCGGTACTGGTAAACCAAAAACAGGGAGCGGGACTCCACCGGGTGCAGTGGGATGCTCGCCATTTACCTTCCGGTATTTATTTTTGTCGTTTAAGAGCCGGTGAATTCCAGGCCGTACACCGCATGTTATTGATGAAATAAGGAAATTCTTCCGGATAAGAAAAAGGTGAGATTCCTTTGTTCTCGTACGTACTTATTTTCTTGTTAGCCATTGTCACCTCTGCCATCAGCGTGGTAGTGGGTCTGGGGGGTGGGCTTTTGCTCATCCCCCTTATCGTTCTTATTTTCGACCTTCCATTGAAACATGTGGCGGGAACCATGCTTTTTGCCATGGTTCCTTACACCCTGGTGGCCATTTACCGCAATCGGCAGCACGGTTATGTCA
>JALXCH010000605.1:10492-10775 GCA_026991005.1 Calditrichia bacterium
TGGTATTGTATTTAATGGTTACGTTGCGAATTCCCAACAATTCGCCGTACAATTATGTGGCGCGGTTATTCCGTTTGTTTAACCATTTGCCTCCTTACGGGAGGTTCAGGATATCCACAGAAACCACCCAGCAGCTCAGTATTACAGCACTTTTTCTGGTAGGATTTCTGGCTGGTGTATTCAGTGGCATGCTGGGTATTGGTGGGGGATTTCTGAAAACACCGGTACTGCTGGTCGGGGTAAACCTGCCACCCAAAATGGCGGTGGGAACTTCGTTATTCAT
>JALXCH010000606.1 GCA_026991005.1 Calditrichia bacterium
CTTCTCCCTTTTTGCATCTTTATCGGTTTTTGATCCTGCCAGAAAATTGTTATGTTCCATAGCACCGTATTTTGTCAATATACACAAACCCATCTAATTCAAAATTCTTAATTCAAAATTGTTTCTGTGTCTCCATTTCAGGGCTCCATTTTTGGAGTGGTCTCTATTCCTCAAATTTCAAATCTCAAAATAATATTGTAGGTGCTTTTTTCAACCTAATTATTCGATATTTTTCATTCGTGGCAATTCGTGTGATTCGTGGTTAAAATCTTTCCTGAAGGCCATGGACTAACATCTTTCGGCCGCTCCGTGGCCTCGTATTGTATCTACCAAGAGTTTTCTAACCCAGATATTCTGCTCTAACTTACCAGAATACCTGGTAAAAACCCCATTTTTATTTATCGGTACAAATTTCCATTTTATATTTAAAATAACATTCCAGAAAATTACCGCTCGATAAGAAGCTCTCCGGTATTTCCAGACAATCGAAAAGGCAAATGCACCTGATGCAGATAGGGCACTTCGGAGGAAATATCCGCTTCTCCGGTTAAACGATATTCCATGGATTGATGTCCGCGTAAAAAAGAGAGTACGGCGCTTCCCAGTTCCCGAAAATCCAGATGAAGCGGGAGTGCCACCTGCTGTCGATGATGGCGGGAGACCGAAAGAGTGTCTCTTAGTTCTCCGGAAACCGGTGTCAGGTTATTCAACTGAAAGCCATACCTGAGGTGCTGAATAGCAAATGCAAAGGGATTGGGGTTGTGTAGTTCCAGCAGAAGCTGCACGTCAGCACCGCTAAAATTCCAGCGAACAATGCGGATTCCCCGAAATTGGACGTGCGGCGGCTGGAGCAAAAGAAAAGCTCCCTCCTGTCGAAAGGGAACTTTAATTTGCCCCATCACCGGTAAGTTTACGTAAAATGTGGTCTGCAACTGATAATGAACACTATCTTTTCCCTTCAACGAATCCCACATCTGGTACACCTCCGGGAGCGCAATATCGATGGGAATGGCGACAGAAGAAGTACCACTGGCTGCAATATCAATACGTCGGTTGTTTTCTCCTTTTAAAAAAGAATGTCCTTCCACTTTCAAATTGTACCGGAGCTTTCCGACATGAATCCCAAAGCTGTTGGGATTTTTTACCTGAAAAAGAAAATTTAGATTCAGGTGAGAGAAGGAAGTGGCGTTCAATCGGACGTCCTGTAGTTTTACCTGTGGCTCTTGTACCATCGACTTGCGCAGTTTTGTACAGGAAACGAGGACAATAGTTAGCAGGGTTGTGAAGAGAATAAATCGGTACATAAAGGATTTTCCTTTTAATCGTTATGTAACTGCGATTTCCCCTAGCAAATATTGTGCAATAATTTTTTTCTGAAATGGAACAGATGGGGAAATCTGGTAAAATAACGGATCGTTTGTTTGTTGCGTGTTTTTTAGGGTGCCGCTGTTATGTGCCGAAGCAGCGGTCGCCCGCGTCCCCCAGACCCGGCAAAATATAGCCCTTTTCGTTCAGTTCCCGATCCAGTACGGCGGTGTACACCTTCACGTCGGGATGATGCTGGTACATCAAGCGTACCCCTTCCGGAGCGGCGATAAGCGCCATCATGGTCAAGCGCTTCGCACCGTAGCGATACAGAGTATCCGCTGCGGCCACTGCACTTCCGCCGGTTGCCAGCATGGGATCTACCAGAATCACCTCCATCGTTTCCAACCCTTTGGGCAAATTGATGTAGTAATCCACCGGCTGCAGGGTTTTCTCATCCCGATACAGTCCCAGCATCCCAACCCGCGCCTCGGGAATAATGGAAATAACCCCTTCAATCATTCCCAGACCGGCTCGCAAAATAGGCACGATGGTGATTTCCCGTTTCAACACTTGCCCCACCGTTTCTTCCAGGGGCGTAACCACTTTCTGTTCCACCGTCTCGAAATGGCGGCACACTTCGTAGGTCATCAGGGCGGCAATCTCCTTTAACAATCGCCGGAAGATGTGCGGCGGCGTATCCCGATGGCGCATTTTGGTGATTTTGTCTTTCAGTAAAGGATGATCGAACACAACCAAATTGGGAAATTCATTCATGGTGTTCCTCGAATTTACTGGCAATGATATCGTGAATTTCCTGCACGACGCGATGACGATCGGACAGGGAAAGGTGTTCGGTGGGGTAAGGTGGATGAATAATCACCCGTACCCGTCCCGAACGCAGTTTAAGCGTTTTTTTAGGAAGAATGTGAAATGTGCCAATTACCGTCACGGGGAGAAGAGCAATTTTGGAATCAATGGCTAAAATAATCGGCCCCTTTTTAAAAGGATGAATTTTCCCGTCGGGGCTTCGTGTACCTTCCGGGAAGGCAAGAATGGACAGGTGATGTTCCCGGATGATTTCTGCAGCGCGGTTCAGGGTAGCGATGGCTTGCTTGCGGTTCGAGCGGTCTATTTCCAGAATACCGATAGCACGCATTCCCCAGCCAAACACCGGAATTTTAAACAGCTCCTTTTTGGAGATTATGCGGATGGGAAGAGGCAGTGCGCTGATAAGCACCGGAATATCCATGTGGCTTTGGTGATTGGCAACAATGATGTAGGAAGTATTGGGCTGAATATGCTCCTTTCCTTCCACCGTTACCCGAACCCCCGCTGCCAGAAGCAGAATGCGCGCCCAGAGCCGCATTACACCCGTATTGAAGCGAGAGTAAGGGTTAAATATCCCGGCAATCATTACAATTATAGCATTAACAACAGTATCCAGAATCAGTACCGGTACAAAGATAAAGAGCCGCCACATGGTATTAAAATTCCTCCCGTTTGATGATGCTAAATCCGGTGTAGGGACGGAGCACCTCGGGTACCATCACAGAGCCTTCGTCAGTCTGGTAATTTTCCAGCAGTGCCACCATCAGGCGGGAAGTAGCCACACCGGAGCCGTTCAGGGTGTGCGGAAATTCGGGTTTGGAATTCTGGGTACGGCGGAAGCGCAAATTCATCCGCCGCGCCTGGAAATCCTCGAAGTTGCTGCAACTGCTTGCTTCCAGCCAGCGTTTTTCGGCAGGAGACCACACTTCCAGATCGTAACATTTCGCGGCGGCAAAACTCAAATCCCCACTACACAGTTCCACCACCCGATAGGGAATGCCCAGCAATTCCAGAATGCGGGAAGCGTCGCGCACCAGGGCTTCCAGCTCCTGATACGAATCCTCCGGAGGGACGATTTTAACCAACTCTACTTTATTAAATTGATGCAACCGCAGGAATCCCCGCGTGTCTTTA
>JALXCH010000607.1 GCA_026991005.1 Calditrichia bacterium
TCCCCGCCCGTTTCGACAGCGCCATCGCCGTTGCCATTCCAACAATTCCTCCGCCAATAATTGCCACATCGTACACTTTTGTCTCCATCATCCTGTTACCTTCTTTTTAATTTCCTTTTCTTATACGCTTATTTGTGCCAAAAAGAACATTTAAAATTACACAATCCATATTTTTTTTGAAATAAAAAAAATTTATTGTTTTTGCAGGATGCTGCTCACCTCCCGGATGTCCCGCTTCGGGATTATCTCTGCTACCGAACTCCCATCTGCGAACTCTGCGCTTCGGGGGTGGTTTATGAAAACTAACCGTCAGGCTCGTAATGGAAACGGGAATAACACAATGAAATCCCAAAAAAACAAATCTCAAATCCCAAAGAACACAAAGAAGAACAATAAAGGTGTAAACTATGCAGAAGGCCGATTAGAAATCCTGTTCATCCTGTGCATCCTGTCAAAAAATCTATTCACATTGTTTCTCTCTTATCAATTGAAACAATTAAAGCAATGCTTCCCCTGTACTCATCCGCAATAACTTATGGGCGATTGTGTCTTATCATTACCATAGAGTACAAAGATTTACAATTGTCTCCTGGAGTGGGAATGAATGCCCATGCCAGATAATTAAAAAATTTTTTTTGACAGGATTGACAGGATTGACAGGATTGCGAAAAACATTTGTTTGCAAAGAATTTGCGTCTTCAAGAATTGGGATTTAAATACAATTTTCCATTTCGTTCTTTGCAGTTAGGCTTACTGAACCGCAAAGAGCGTAAAGGGTTACATTTTTCATTTTACATTTTTCATTTTACATTTTTCATTGTGTCCTTTGCGCATTCTCTGCGAACTCTGCGGTTAATCTTATCTAACCCCAAAGAACGCAAAGCAGGTGCGGAGTGCAAAATGTCATTACCCATAAGGCTCTGTGAGCGAGCGGAACACAGTGGGGAAAAACAATCTTCAGTCTTCACAAGGTAAGAACCTGCTATTCCGGGCAGTTCTATTACAAAAAAATGTTCGAGATTAGTGGGGTGCTAATTTCCTATTCTGCATACGGTTGAGAAATCCCAAAAAACAAATCTCAAATCCCAAAGAACACAAAGAAGAACAATAAAAGCGTAAGCTATGGAGAAGGCCGATTAGAAATCCTATTCATCCTGTGCATCCTGTCAAAAAATCTATTCAAATTGTTTCTCTCTTACAATTGAAACGATTAAGAAAATCCAGGTCCGAAGCTATTGATATCCGATGATGTGACCATGCGCAACATCCTCCCGGGCGCACCCAATAAAAAAGGCATCACCCAAAATCAGATGATGCCTTCCGGAAACATTTCTGTAATTTTTAATGATTATTTACCGTTGCCTTCTTCTTCATCCTTCATGCTTTCGAAAAACTGCTGCACTGCCGGCGGGATAAGGTTCTGGTCCACCAGACGCTGACGCAGTGCCACCATCATATCGGCAGTATCAATATCCAGCGGGCAACGTGTTTTACAGCGTTTGCAAAGTACGCAGGTGTACGCCTGGGGACTCACTTCCGCCAGGTTTTTGGCAGTGGTAAAGGCATCCCAGGCCGTGCCAATACCACCAATGTACTGATGTCCGTAGTAGCCAGCCGTTACAGCGTAAACCGGGCATTCGTACAAACAGGCACCGCAGCGCAGACAGTACATGGCTTCTCGGAAATCGGGATCTGCCGCCATTTTGCTGCGACCATTATCCAGAAATACCACATGCAATTCCCGCGGTCCATGGGCACCGTAGGTAAGCACTTTTTCAATATCCCCGGTAAGGCTGGGACCGGAAATCAGGTTTACGTATCCCGGCATTTCGTAATCGGCATAGCGCCAGGTGACTTCCGCGACCATCATGGCCTCTTCCAGGGTTTCCACGACCTTCTCGATTCCAATCAGTGCAATGTGTACATTGGGTAAACCCGTTGCCAGACGGATATTCCCCTCGTTTTCAATAATCACCATGGTACCGGTTTCCGCCGCCACCACATTCGCTCCGCTGATGCCCACATCGGCTGTGGTAAATTTATCCCGCAAAAAGCGCCGCACCGCAGCCACTTCTTCGGAAACGTTAGTGGGATCCACCTGCTCCCCGATGTACTGTTTAAGCAATTCCGCCACCTTCTCCCGGGGAATGTTTACCGCCGGTGCCAGCAGGTGCATGGGACGGCTATCCAGAAGCTGAATAATGAATTCCCCCAGATCCGTTTCGTACACCTCGTTTCCTTTTTCCTGGAGGTACTGACGAAGGTGGGTTTCTTCGGTGGTGAGACTCTTGCCTTTGACCACGGTTTTATTGGTACCCACAATATTGGCAATGATCTCGTTGGCTTCCTCGGCGGTTTTAGCAAAATAGGTTTTAGCATGATTGCGCTCGAACGATTCCCGTGCTTGCTCTACCAGTTTTTCCCAGTTCGCCACGGAACGTTCCTTTATTTCGCGCACTTTTTTTGCTTTTTCGATAGTCTTGGGAAAGCGACGCAAAGCATTTGCCGATAAGGTGCGATAGGAATGAATCGCCCGATCCATGGCAATGCGTACGCTGCGAGAATGGGCTCCCTTCTCCACCACATCTTTCAGATACGTTTCATATATTTGATTTACATCCATTCTTAAGCCCTCCATACCATATTAATGATGTCGGTAAAAAAGTACGATTTCAGGGGATAATTTCCTTTCATAATGCCCATGCGAATTCCAAACAGAGCGTTGGCGCAATCCGTGGTAATGGCATCCGCTTTCAGGGGCATTACATTCTTCTCGATGAAGTTCATTTCCACTTCATCGGCCAGTTCGGGAATGGTCATATTCATCCAGGCTCCGGGGCAGGTACTCCAATCCGCTGCTGTTGTCCCATCAATCCCAATGGACGGATGCGGTAAATCCAGCACCTCCAGTTCGGGAATTTTCCCCAGCAGCTCGCGCGGTTCCTTGTAAATTCCCAGCTTCCGCCCCACCGTGCATCCATCGTGCATTACCAGCTTCATGGGAAGCGGTTCGAACTGCACATCCTCTTTCATCAATAACTGATGAAAGAATTGCGTGACGTTATAAATGGGAACTTTCAACTTCAACCCAAATTCTCTGGGATACACATTTTCCCACATGCTCTGGGAAGCTCCGTAAGGTGTGACGATGGCGTCAATGTCCATATCCTGCACTTCGGCGTAAAACTTTTTTGCCTCTTTGTGAGCGAGTTCCCGAAAACCCAATGGATAGAGCCCCTCCACGCAGTGCTTTTCGTTGGGTAGCGTAAC
>JALXCH010000608.1 GCA_026991005.1 Calditrichia bacterium
TGTACACAATCGACAGTCCCAGTCCCATCCCTTTGCCCACCTCTTTCGTGGTGAAAAACGGATCGAAAATGCGGGAGAGGTTTTCCGGTTCAATTCCGCTGCCATTGTCCTGAATTTCGCACCGAAGCTGCCCCTGCCGGACGGCGTTGCGGATGGTAATCTCGGTAGCTCCGGCATCCACAGCATTGCGCAGTAAATTCAAAATTACCTGATTCATTTCGCTGCGGTTACCCCGGACAAATACCGATTCTCCCCCTTCGATAGCAATCTTTACCCGGGGATGAAACCGTTCCCGAAAAATGCGGGTAACAAACTGCAAATTCTCCTGCCAGTGGATGAGCTCTTTCTCTTCCCCCGAGCGGCTGGAAAACTGGCGCAGCTCATTAACCAATTCCCGCGTGCGCACGGTTCCCTCACGAATGCCCGAAAGCAGCTTCTGAAAATCTTCCTTTAAAAATTCCAGATCGTATTTTTCAATGAATTCCTGCCTTTCCTCCAGAGGCAATTTGCGGAGGGCATCCTCCAGCGCTGCAAGCATCATCCGGGTGTATTCTTCCAGATGAGGCAGGTTGCTGTACACAAAATTGATGGGATTGTTAAACTCGTGCAGAAAACCGGCAATTAAACGTCCCAGGCTGGCCATCTTTTCCGTGCGAATAAGTCGTTCCTGGGTCTCCTGTAACTCCTCCAGCGCCTTTTGTAACTGGGCGGTGCGGGATTTAACCTTCTCTTCCAGCGAACGATTGAGCTCATCTAATTTCTGGTACGCCAGGGAATTGCGAATGGCAATGCCCAGCAAATTGGCAAATGCCTGCAGAAAATCCACATCCGATTTATCGAACACATTGGGCAGTTTGCGATTATCCACATAAATGGTGCCAATCACCCTGCCTTCCACCATAATGGGCACGCAAATGAAGGAGAAAATCTCCAGCTTTTGCACCGTTTGCAACTGGGAGAAATTGGGATCGTGCAGGGCATTCTTGCTGTAAATGGGTTTGAAGCCGTGCATCACCTGGCTCACAATGGAGCGGCTAAAAGTTAAAGCGTTCTGGCGGGATTGTTCATCCATGTTATGGGCAATGCGGATGCGCAACTCCTGATTCTCCTGGATCAGGATGACCACATGCTCTGCTTTTAGCAGTTCGCGTACCTGGCGAATAATTTCCTCAAACAACAAATCGGGATTAATAATCTGGTTAATTTTCTGCCCGACCTGGTACAGGGCTTTCAGGCGTTGCTTATTTAGCACATCCAGGCGCAGGGAAGCATCCCCGCTAAAACGGGTATCCTCTCGGATTTCCCTATCAATTTCCTGAAATGGGTTCTTCATATCGGCTCAATTTGCTAAATCGTAGCTTTGTAATTGCCAGAGGAAATAAGAATCCATTAGCCCAACGGGATTTCCGTTTTCATCGAAAATTCCGATATTGTGAAAAATAGCCTGCCGCTGTACTAATCCGATGGTCGCCATGTGATCCGTCACGGAAATATCTTCATCCAGTACTCCATCATTGTCCAGATCGTAATAGAATTGAATGATGTAGCAGAGGAATTTCCCCGCCGGGGTGGATACTGTTTCCTTTTTTACCACTTTCTTACGAATGAGAAAGGGATGATTGGCTTGCCGGAAAATCCATTCTTTGCCCACATAAAGGGGATATGCCAGCGAAGGAACGGGTTTTTCTTCCAGAATCAGGGAATCGTTGACCGCTGCGTGTCCGAAGCTCTGCAACCAGCGCAGAGCAAACTGACGCAATTCATTCATATCCTCAAAACGTCGATTGAGAAATTTCAGATAGGGACGCTGCGTGATTCTGGGAATGTTGGGTCGAGGGCTGGGGCCAGCATAAGCGGCCATAAACAAACCTTCCGGCGTTTGAAAATAATGAGTGTAGCTCTGGATAATTGTGGAATCGGTTTGAACGTAACGGGAGAAAAACACCGTTGTTGGCTGTCCGTTGGGCAAAGTATCTCTCTCAATAATCTCCACAGAACTGGAAAAATGCTCGATACTGTCTGCGGGTAGGCCGGTGTTTCCCCGCAGGTTAAAAAAACCGGCTTCTCCCTGATATTCCCAGTGGGCACCAACATTCATGGGGTAAGTCCAGCCCTGGTAATTATCTTTCAGCGGTGCCTGGTCTTTCTCGCATCCCAGAATTAGCAGGGGCAGAAACATGGCGAAAATGCGCAGAACATTTTTCATCCTATTTCCTGTATCATTATTTCATCTGAAAAAATAATATCCAAATTTTTTGAATAATGCAAGCGCAAACTGGCAGGTGGGGTGGTGGCAATGGCCAATAAACAAAAGACCGGAGCAATAGGCTCCGGTCTTTCCATCAAACAACGTAGTAAGCGAACACTTACGCTTCGCTCTTTTCGCTGGAACCCTCTTCTTCCTTCGCTTCTTTACTCTGGGATTTTTCGGATTTGGACTGTTTCTTGCTGCTTTTTGCTTTTTTCGTTTCCGCTTTCGCTTCTTCTTTCGTTTCGCCGGAATCTGCTTCACTCGCTTCAGCTTTTTCTTCTGGTTTCGGCTCCACGGGAGCTTCCGCTGTAGCCTCTTCCTTCACTTCACCGGTTGCTTCTTCTTTCTTCTCGCTCTCTGCCTGTGGTGCTGCCTCTTTTGCTTCTTCGGGTTCCGTTTTTTCTTCTTTCTTCTCGGCTTCTGCCGTCTTCTCTTTTTCTTCCGCTTTCGCTTCTTCTTTTACTTCTTTGGCTTTTTTAGTGGATTTTCGGGGACGTGCTTTCTTCTTCGGAAGTTTCGTGGCTTCTTCCTCCAGCACGTCTTCCAGAATTTCGGGAACTTCTTCCACCAGTTCACCTAACTTGGTGGGCGTGAAGTTGTGTTCCGCCATATAGCGATCCACTTCTTCCTGTTCCTTGCCCTTCAGGTACTCGCTTACCGAAAGGACGATGCGTTTATTGTCTTTGTCGAATTCAATCACTTTTAGGGGCAGTTCGTCACCCACTTTAAAATGGTCGGCAGCCCGTTTAATGTTGGGTTTGCCCAGGTGATTCAAAGGAACAAAGGCATCCACGCCCAGCGGTAGAGTTACAATCACGCCTTTGTCAATTAGGCGCGAGATTTTACCGGTGGTTTCCGTACCCACCTTGTAGGCTTCTTCGAAGGTATCCCAGGGATTGGGTTCCACCTGCTTGTGGCCCAGAGCAATGCGCCGTTCATCTTTATTGATGTCCAGCACCACCACATCAATTTCCTGTCCTTTCTTCACCACTTCGCTGGGATGGCGCACCTTTTTAGTCCAGCTCAAATCCGAAATGTGCACCAGACCATCCACTCCCTGTTCCAGCTCTACAAAAGCGCCAAAGGGAGTGAGGTTGCGCACCACGCCCCGGTGTTTGGAACCGATGGGATACTTCTCTTCGATATTTTCCCAGGGATCGGGAGTGAGTTGCTTGAGTCCCAGAGAAATCTTGCGTTCCTCCGGCTCGATGCTTAACACCACGGCTTCCACTTCATCTCCCACCTTAACCACCTGTGCCGGATTTTTCACGTGCTGCGACCAGCTCATCTCCGACACATGGATTAAGCCTTCAATTCCTTTCTCCAGTTCCACAAATGCGCCGTAATCGGTGATGCTCACCACTTTACCCTTCACCTTGCTGCCCACCGGGAACCGTTCTTCAATCTTTTCCCAGGGATGCGGCTGAAGCTGTTTCAATCCCAGCGAAATTCGGGATTTGTTCTCGTCGAAATCCAGAATCATCACGTCGATTTCCTGATCCAGCTTCACCACTTCGGAAGGATGGTTGACGCGTCCCCAGGAGAGATCGGTGATGTGGAGCAGACCATCCACGCCACCCAGGTCGATAAACACACCAAAATCGGTGATATTCTTCACCATGCCGCGGCGCACCTGGCCTTTCTCCAGGGTACGCAGAATTTCGGCACGTTTGCTCTCCAGCTCTTTCTCAATAATCACCCGGCGGGAGACGACAATATTTTTACGCTGTTCGTTGACCTTCACAATTTTCAAATCCAGGGTCTGGCCCACAAAGGCATCGAAATCGCGGATCGGTTTTACGTCCACCTGCGAACCGGGCAGGAAGGCATCCACACCGCCCAGATCCACCACAAAACCGCCTTTAATGCGCCGCACCACGCGTCCCTGGATGATTTCGTCTTTCGCATGTTTCTCCATTAACCGCTCCCAGGCACGCAGGAAGTACACCCGCTTCCGGCTCAACAACACCTGACCTTCCATGTCCTCGGCACTTTCCAGATACACCTCCACCTCATCACCCGGTTTCAGCTCTTCCTCGTTCTGGAACTCTTCGCGGGGGATCATTCCTTCGGATTTAAAACCCACATCCACAATCACATAGTCATCCGTTACCGCTACCACCGTGCCTTTCACGATGTCGCCTTCGTGTACCTGCTCAAAGCTTTTCTCGTAAAACTTCAGCATTTCGGGATCAGGCTCTTCCTTCTCTTCATCCAGCGCCGGAACCTCATCCAGCTTAAATACCTGTCCCGGTTTAAACGGCATATCATCCGCCTCGTTACTGTCCGAAGCCGTGGCTTTTTTCTCTTCTTGCGGTTCCTCCACCGGCTCCGGGGTTTGTTGTTTGACTTCTTCCGTCATTTAGTTATTCCTCCTTTCAAAAAAGATATTTCCCCTGTGGGGATTCTTGAGACGCCAAATATAATGATATTGCAAAATCTTTCAAAATATTTTTTTAATAATTAGGGGGAATTGTTTCACTGCCGGATCGCGGTTCAGGCTGCTAAATGGCGGCATTTTTTGCCTGGCACACGGGTGCTTTTTTTCCCGTGGGAATGGAATAACCGTGCGGTGGTAGGGGGGCGGCCCTTTTTACACGGGAGGGTTTTCGTCCGGTATGAAAAAAAAGTCGGGGCGCAAACCCCGACTTTCAGTGCTACAGTTCCGACAGCAATTCTTTCACCGCTCGCTCCAGTTGCCGGTCGATATGGGCAGCCGTATCGCCGGGACGATCTTCCACAATAATATCGGGAACAGCTCCGTGGTTTTCCATATCCACTCCAGTGGCAATGACATACCAGCCCCGGAATGGAACCCGGAACCGGGAGCCGTCAATCAGGCGGATGCTTCCGGTGCTAATCACCAATCCTCCCGTGGGCTTACCCACCACTTTACCCCGTTGCAGGGTTTTAATGGCATGGCTAAAAATCTCGGCATTGGAAAAGGAATATTCATTACACAGCACAATGATGGGTTTCGTCCAGGCGTAAAGGGGGCGGCGCTCGGCCTGGGGATAGCCGCGTTTGCCATCCCGGGGAATGGTGTAAGCGTGGTCACGAATCATGAGCATGTTCAAGAGGTAATCTGTCGTCCAGCCTCCGCCATTATTGCGCACGTCAATCACCAGACCCTCTTTGCCGTGGGCTTCGGCGTACAATTCCATCTCGAAACGATCCAGACTCTGCTGCCCCATGGCGCGGATGTGGATATACCCCAATCGGTTGTGGGAAAGGCGGTGCACCAGCTCCCGTTTCTCTTCCCGCCAGCGGTCGTATTCCAGATCCATGAATTTGCGGTAGCTGATGGGTCGTACCACCACGGTGCGGCGGTACTCAGTGCCGTTTTTCTTACCGCTCAACAAAAGTTCCGTGGGCTTGTCGATGCGGTTTTCCAGCAGGGCGTATAGGTTAGTGTTTTTCTTTAAGGGGATGCCGTTTACCGCCCGCAGCACTTCCCCCACCCGTACCGGCTCCGGAATGCGCTGGCAGGGGCCGTTGGGAATCACTTCCGCAATCTTCAATCCGTCACCGGAGTAGGATTCATCGTAGCGCAGCCCCAGCATGCCGCTGGCAACCTGCGGTGTACCCCCTGGCGGGTAAATTCCCAGATGGGAGGCATTCAGTTCCCCCAGCATCAGACGTACCACGCTGTTAAAATCCCGAATGGTGTACACGCGGGTGGCAATGGGAAGATATTTCCGGTACATGGCTTTCCAGTCCACCCCGTGGAAATTGGGATCATAAAACTTCTGGTACAGGGTACGCCAGGCTTCATCAAATTTCTGTTTTTGTTCGCCGGGAATATCGATTTTTAAGGTTGCCCGGAAGTTGAGTGTTTTGGTTTTCCCTCCGTCCGGGGAAACCGATGCCAGCAAGCCGCCTTTTTTCAGATAGTAGATTTTTTTGTTTTTCCCGTGCCACTGAATGTGCTGAGGTGCATGGCCGCCCTGGGTGAGCTGTTTTAAATCTTTCCCATTCCACTTTACCTTCCATAAATCGGACTTCCCGGCGCTGTTGCTGCTAAATACCAGGAACTGCCCCCGGGGAGACCAATCGAACTCGCTTTCGGTACCGGGTAAACGGGTTACTCGCCGCAGCCGCTGGTACAGCTTCTCCGGCTCATCGATAACAACCCGCACCGAATCCGCTTCTTTCGGCTGCTTCTTATCGGCAAAGAACTCTTCCCATTCGACATCGGTTTTCTCGTCGTCGGCCAGGCGCAGGTAAGCCATCCAGATGTCGTAATTGTCTCCCCGGCGGGCGGAAATGAAGGCAATGCGGCGGCCATCCTGCGACCAGCGAGGCGTGCCATCGTAATCCGGATGCTGGGAAATATCCCACTGTTTTCCGGTTTCCACATCAATGATGAACACTTCTGAATTGGCCTCTTCGTCTTCCCGGGCGTAAGCCAGATACCGGCTGTCCGGTGACCAGCGAAATTCCGGCTCACTCCAGCCTTTTACCAGCGTGCGGCTCTTCCCGGTTGCCAGCTGGTAAATGACGATATCACCTTTCCCTCGAATGAAGGCAATCATTTTACCGTCTGGCGAGAATTGCGGTGCGTATTCCTCCCGGGAGCTGGCAATCAGTTTCTTGCGTTTGAACCGGGTGGTGCGCGCCAGCGATTTCTGACGGGGATCGCCACTATGGATCAGGTAAATGTCGCGGTTTCCCGCTTCGTCTGATACGTAAAGCAGACTGTCGCTGTTGGGCGCCCAGCAAATGTCCCCTTCGCGCCAGGGTGATTCGGTGAGCTGGTTCAGGAAGCACCCGTTCTCGCTCATCACCAGCACCTCGCCCCGCACCACAAATGCCACCAGCTTTCCATCGGGACTAACCGCCATTTCTTCCGCCCGGGATGTGTAGTTCCGATATTTAACGGGATTCGTTACATAATCCAGCGGCAATTGAATAGCGATGCGCTCCGCACGACCGCTTTCCACGTCGTATCGGTAGATGTCAAAACCGCGTTCGAACGTAAGAATTTTTCCGTTGGCGGAAATGTCCAGATAACGAATTCCGTCATCTTTGAAGAAGGTAAGCTGGGTTTTGTTGCTTCCATCCCGGTTCATGCGGTAGAGATTCATGGTGCCATCTCGCTCGCTGGCGAAATAGATGGTATTTCCGTCGGGAGAAAACACCGGGAACATGTCGTTGCCGTCGAAATGGGTTAGTTGCTGGAAGGTCTTATCCTGAAAGCGGTAGAGAAAAATATCCGCATTGCTGCTGCCCCGATAATGTTTGCGATAGATATTGGTGCGTCCTTTGACGAAGACCAGATATTGGCCATCTGCCGAAATCCGTCCCTGATCGGCATATTCGGGCATCACCTTGGTTGGGGTACCACCGGTTAGGGGCACCTGGTAAAGAACCGGCAAACGGTGGTAGTAGAAATTCCGGCGCGAGCTGAACATCACTCCCTGACCATCGGGCAAGAATTGCCATACGCGATCGGCGTTGCTGAAATAGGTCAGTCGATTGACCCCGGCACCGGAGAGGGAAAGCACGAAGACATCATCGTTACCGTACCGATCCGAAGAGAAAGCAATCTGGTTGCCATCCGGCGACCAGCGGGGGAGGTAATCGTAAGCGGGATTTGCGGTGAGCCGTCTCGCTTCGCCGCCGCTGGTGGGTACCACCCAGATGTCCCCCTGAAACGAAAACGCCACCTGTTTGCCATCGGGAGAAGGCGCAGGCGTTCGGGGAAACACGACCGTTTCTCTTCCCCAGCCCAAACTGCAGATAATAAACAAAACCATCCATACCAAAAGGAGCTGTTTCATAAACCACCTCATTTTAATTTCCTTCTTCCGGAAAATAAAAGAAAATGAGCAGATTTCATATAGGGTAAAAAAATTGTGGGGGAAATATCGTTTTGCATCCCTTGTTGCATCTACGAAAACCGTAGAAAAAAAATAAACCACAGAGGAGATAGAAAAAGCATAAAAGCATAGAGCATAGAGCATAGAGTATAGAGCATAGGGCATAGAGCATAGGGCATAGAGCATAGGGCATAGAGCATAGGGCATAGGGCATAGGGCATAAATATTATCTGCCGGGGGGAAGGGATTTCTCTTCCGGCAGTGTTTTGTGAGCACTTTGCAGAGAACCTATTTAGTAGTGTTTTTGTCTTTTCACGTAGCGTTCGTTGCGGACGTTGCGGTTTATTCGCACACACAAAAATTCATTTCAAAGAGTAACGTATCTGGAGAAATGAAGAATGGTATTCCAAATTCCAAATAACAAATCCCAAATCACAAAAAAATTCCAAACAACAAATCCCAAATCACAAAAAAATTCCAAATTCCAAATCCCAATTAACAAAAAAACAAATTCCAAGTCTCAAATAACAAGCATCAAATTCCAAATTCCAAATGATTAAGAGAATTTTTACACAATCTAATCATTTCTTTGTTTTTCATTCGTGATTATTCGTGTGATTCGTGGTTCTAATAATTTTTGTATTGTTTCGCCCCTTTGGGGCTCAAATTTTGTGTGTACTCTATTCCCAGGGCTTCGCCCAGGGCTCTTCATGTGTGAGTGCTTCGCACTCCTGAGAAGAATTCTCATTCCCATGGCTGAAGGAGGCTGTGTAAAACGTAGTGTCAATGGTATATTTATACATTGTTATTCAAATTAAAATATAGCCCCGAGCTTCCTTCGCAGAATCCCTACGGGAAGCTCGGGGAACTTAAGGCCCAAACTATAAATTGGGCTTTAGCCCCATTTTATGCTAAAACCTAACTTTGTAAGAGGATTTTGAGTTCCACGAGCTCAAGATCGTGGCTATAATGAAAATCAGTGCAAATTGATATTTTTTAAAGATATTCCTTGGATTTTAGTGTTTGTGAAAATGAACAAATACAAAATATTCTTGTGTTGTTGACTTAATAATGAAGTTATAGAGTCCGTAGAAAAACACTAAATTCAGTAAGAAATAAAAATAATTCTACGCTTTTTACTACCGCATTTTACATAAATATGGTAAAATGCAATATTCATGATATTGATTAAATATTCTTCTGATTTTCATTTTCACACAGCCTCCTTTGGCTATGGGAAAGAGGGAACACCACCCATTCTGAGTCCCGGAGGGACGACTGAAATAATATTTTTTGACGGGATGAATGCGCAGCATCCTGCGGACAGGATTAACAGGATTTTTACAACCGCTGCCTTCCCTCCCCCTACAATTAAAAAATATTCGTGTTATTCCTGAAATTCGTGGTTAATTTTTTCTAACTGAAAAACAGAGCAAAATGAGGTAAAAAAACAAATTCATTTTCTGCGGTATCTTACAAATCCTGTCCCCAAGGGGTAGCCTAATGGTTTGTTTCACCAAAACAAAGGAGAAGCAGTGAGCTCTAAAATGACCTATCGCAAAGCAGGGGTAAATATCGAGAAAGCCGAGCAATCTCTTCAATCCCTCAAGGAGCAAATTCAAAGTACCCACAACGAGCACGTTCTGAAACCCATCGGTGCGTTTGGCGGATTTTACCAATTCCCTGCCCATCAGTACCGCAATCCCATATTGGTGGCCAGCACCGATGGCGTGGGCACCAAGCTAATGATTGCCAACCTGATGAATCAGCATCACACCGTGGGTCAGGATCTGGTGAACCACTGCATTAACGATATTGCCGTTTGCGGCGCCGAGCCGCTTTTTTTTCTGGATTACTACGCCTGTGGTGAATTACAGGAAAAGGTTTACCGGGAGGTAATCACCGGTTTTGTCATTGCCTGTCGGGAGGCCGGTGTTCCTCTAATTGGGGGAGAAACTGCCGAAATGCCGGATATGTACCAGAAGGGAGATTACGACCTGGCCGGTACCATCGTTGGAGTGGTGGAAAAAGAGGAGATCATCGATGGGCAGAACATCCAGGCGGGCGATGTTATTCTGGGGGTAGCATCCAACGGATTGCATACCAACGGTTATTCTCTGGCACGTAAGGTACTCCTGATGCAGTTCAGCGTTCATGACACAATCCCGGAATTACAGAATACTCTGGGTGCGGAGTTGCTCAAAATTCATTTAAATTACCTCCCCATCATCCGCACATTGCGGAGCAATTTTCTCATTAAGGGTTTAGCGCACATTACCGGAGGCGGTTTGGTCAAGAACACCGCCCGGGTTATTCCGGACGGTTTGCAGCCCGTTTTCCACTGGCAGAGCTGGCCGGTTCCTCCCATTTTTCAGCTCATCCAGCAAACGGGTCAGGTACCCGAGGCGGATATGCGAGAAACATTCAACATGGGCATTGGACTCACCATCATTACGTCCCCGGAAGAAGCGGAAAAGATTCTGGATCATTTCCGGAACCATTCCCCTGCCTTTTACCGAATCGGGGAAATAACCTCCGTCTAACCGTTCCCGATTTATCTCATTGGCGTCAACTTAATATCCCAGTAATTGAAAGTAATTGATTCGATCATTACGTTTTTCATAGGTGCAATAATAAGTTATTCGGTCAAAATATTTTTCCAAAAACATTTCAGGATAAGTTAAAGC
>JALXCH010000609.1 GCA_026991005.1 Calditrichia bacterium
CCACCATCGTGCTGGCCGACCCGTATAGTTTTGCGGTAGCAACTCGCAACCACTACACCCATCCGGGTAAAACGTTCATTTTACCACCATCTCCCTCTTCTCCGGATGCTGCCGATGATTTTCGCCCTCCTCATTGGCGGGATTTAATTATTTACGAAATGCATATCCGGGACCTGACAGCGCATCCCTCCAGTGGCTTGCCTGAAAAGCAACGGGGGTATTACTCCAGCCTCTGGCAGGAAGACCAGGCTGGGGGAATTCCTTATATTCGCAGCCTGGGAGTTAATGCAGTGGAGCTTTTGCCCACCCAGGATTTTGGCAATCGCGAGGTACCCTATCGGGATTCCACAGCACCGGTTTTCAATACCTGGAATCCCTACGCCCGCAACCATTGGGGATATATGACCAGTTATTTTTTTGCGCCGGAATCTTACTATGCTACTGGTGCTACTATGGAGGAGGGGCGTTATTGCGGTACCAGTGGGAAGCAGGTGCAGGAATTTAAAGAGATGGTGCGCGCCTTTCATCGCCAGGGAATGGCGGTACTGATGGATGTAGTGTACAATCACGTTTCTCAGTACGATTACAATCCTCTGAAATACATCGACAAATTTTACTATTTTCGGGTTACAACGGACTGTCAATTCACTTCTGTAAGCGGGTGTGGGAACGATTTGAAAACGGAACGTCCCATGGTACGCCGTTTAATTGTGGATAGTGTAGTGCACTGGCTCCGGGAGTATCATGTGGATGGATTCCGTTTCGATCTGGCCAATATGATTGATCGGGAAACAGTGGATGCCATAACCTGTGCGGCACAAAAGATTAAACCGGAGGTTATTCTGATTGCCGAACCCTGGGGCGGTGGGTACGATCCCGCGGGATTTTCTGATCATGATTGGGCTTCCTGGAACGATCAATTTCGTAACGGGGTGAAAGGAGAAAATCCCTTTACCGGTAAAGGATTTATTTTTGGTGACTGGCAGGGAAACAACTCTCCCACTTCGCTGCGACGCTACATTATGGGTTCATTACGGAAATTGGGAGGCCAATACCGTACCATACGACATTCCGTTAATTATCTGGAATCCCATGATGATTACACACTGGGCGATTTTATCCGGCTGGGGCTGGGAGAGGTTTCGCCAAAACAACGAATTACCAATCTGGATACCCATGCGCACCTCTCCTCTGCCCAGATGCGCCTTAACAAATTGGCGGCTCTGTTTTTGTTCACCTCCCAGGGAATGGTGATGATTCACGAAGGACAGGAATATGCGCGCAGCAAAGTAATTGTTAAAACGGAAGTTCCCGATACCAACTGGGGTCGCATCGACCATAATAGTTACAACAAAGATAATGCGACTAATTATTTGAACTTCCGGCACAGCCGGATGAATCGGGAACTGGTGGATTATTACCGGGGATTAATTGCTCTGCGCAAACGTTATGCTGCTTTTCGCAGAGCAGAACCGGAGAATTTTCGCTTTCTGAACACTACGGATTCTTTACAGTTAGTTTACCGGTTGCACTGGCAAGAGGACGTCTTTCTGGTGCTTCTCAATGGAAATCACAAAAAAGCTCTAAAATTTTCTCTACCGGCGGGAACCTGGGGAGTGCTGGTCGATGCCCGGAGCGCTTCTGCGAAAATTCAAAGAAAACTAAATTCGCTCCATATTGATGTTCCACCGAGCAGTGGTATGGTATTGGTCGCACTAAAAAAATGAACTATTTCAATTGAAATTCAAAAACCTTTGTTTCAAATAATATTGCTCCATTCCCGGTAAACTATTTCTTTTGGGTGAAAATTTTCGTAAACTTTTAAATGGTGAAACAAGAATAGCAAATCGGGCGATACGAGTAATATGGGATTTACCCGAACAGAACCTATTTCCAATTTTATTGATGAAAACCCGAGCTTTTCTTTCCAATCGGGGGAACCAGAATTTTGTGTAAATCTATAATGATGTGTAAGAATTAACGATGGTAACTTATTTATGCGCCAATGGATTCTAAAAATAGCTTTAGTAATTATTTTATTTGCTACCTTATCGGGATTTTTCCAGTGCCACAAAGAGGATAGTACTTCACCGGGACAGGGTTCCTCCGGTCCCCCGGATCAGCTTTCTGGTTATCTTTACATGATAACGCGCAAACCGACCCAGTTAATTCATTACAGCTTGTACGGAGAATCATTTAACACCATGATTGATCCATCCGTAGATTTCCTGGATGCCGCCATTTCCGGTAACGGTAAAATGTTTTGCTATGCGGTGGACGAAACCACACTGGTAGTTTCCGATATTTCCCATAGCATATTTCAGGAATATCATCTCACTTACCCTATTCTGAAATCACCTATCACTATGAACGAAAAAGGGGACATGGTTGCTTACATCGGTCTTTACCAGAACCAGACCGCCCTGGTGTTTTATTTTCCGGAGGATCGTCGAAATCAGGTAATTGCTTACAGTGAAGCTGGAGATTATCACTTTTTCAGTCCGTTATTTTCTCGTTATGGAAATTTCATTGCAGTATCTTCCGATTCGGGATTATTTTTGGGGATACCACCACGGTTTGAGCTTCACCGGTTAAGCTATTTAAAAATCAGTGCCACGGATTTTTCACCTTCCAACAGCTACTTCTCCGGTGGAGAGATGATTTTCGATATTAATGCCCTGCAAATACACCCGGGAAATTTTGGACCGGGAATTCTGTTTGTTAACGACGATCAGGTGGTGTTTCATAAGGATGATATGAAAAGCATCGTGCTTTCGGATATTGCCGGATTGCATCAGGAAGCGATTGTGGGGGAAAATAAACTGATTCATACCTATGCAGTCTCCCCATTTGGTACAAATCTGGTTTACATTTACAAGCAAGGAAATAAATTTCAACTGAATTTTTTAACCATTGAGACCCGTGAGTTGAAGAGAGTGGTAGAAATGCCTGCGGCGGATTCTACCTATATTAGCAAGATTATGTGGCGAGGGCGTTTCTGACCGAATTTATGGGGTCTTCCTCCTCTTCTATTCATATTTTGCGTTTCATTTTTTAGCCGCGATGGTCGCGGAGAATGCGTAAGAAAATGAAAATGTTTTATTTACACCCTATGCGCCCTGGGTGCTTCATCGTTTCATTGCGGTAATTTTATTTAATCCTTAACTCCGCCAAATTTACGTAATAGGTATGTCCATATTTAGTTTTTTAATCAGATTTTTGGTTTTGGAATTTATTTCAGCTAAATACCATTGGCCGTTAATGTTCA
>JALXCH010000610.1 GCA_026991005.1 Calditrichia bacterium
ATCTTGTGTTTACAATGGGTTACCAGGGAAGAAAACAGACCTCTGAAGCAGTTCAATTTCCTTGGTCGGTAAAACATCGTTTGGCCTTACTTTTGTATGATATGTTGCTAAAAACAAGAGGTGGAACATGAAAAAGAGAGTGACTGATCTGCTGGGGGGATTGTTGCTTGTCTGGTTGTTCATGATTGTTCCTTTGTTTGCACTGGAATTGCCCCTATTTGTGCAGATAACCAATGATATGGTTGTGCAAGGGGTCGCGGTATCTTTGCGCTGGGATGGCTCGGATACTGCTAATCAATATCCGCATTATTACAACGATGTGCGCTTAGAAGCTGGGGAAAATGGATGGTGGCAGCAACGACTACGGGTTCCGGAAAATGGCACTATCTGGTATTTTTTCACCATTCAGGATGATGAGGGAGAGCGAGTAACCCCCACAAAAAGCCTGAAATTGGCGCCGGGAGTGGAAGTAAGAGAGCAAATTTCTCCGGAGGTATTGCGTTATCCGGATTCCTATACGCCCCGGGATCGACCACCGTACCTTTCTTTTCAGCACGACCCTTCCACCACTATGACCATTAGCTGGGAGACTGTGGTCCAGGGGAACAGCATCGTGGAATACGGATTAGATTCCACTTATGGTAATTTAATTACCGATTCTCAGAACACTCATTACCATAGTATAGAATTGGTTAATTTGCAACCCAATACCGTGTACCATTATCGAGTAAGAACCGAAGGGGTGTACCAGAGTCCGGATTTTACTTTTAAAACGGCGCCGGCAGATCCCGCTCTTCCTTTCACTTTTGTCGCCTGGGGGGATAGTCGCTCCAACGACACAGCCCGCCGTCATGTAAAGAACCAGGTGAAACGTGTGCATCCGGATTTTTCGCTGTTTACCGGTGACCTGGTGCATAATGGAACCGTCCAAAATTACTGGGACACCTGGTTTAACACCATGGCCGATTTGCTAAATGTGACCCCCTTCCTTTCGGCAATCGGAAATCACGAGCATAATAGTTCGATTTATTATAATCTTTTCTATTTTCCTACCCATAATTCAGATAAACTGGGGAAGGAGACGAATTATCCGGAATCCTACTATTCTTTCGATTACGGATCAGCACATTTTGTAGTGCTTAATTCCGAGGATGTACATGGGCCAGGAGATGACCAATACGACTGGTTAGTGAACGATTTACAACAGGCGCAAAACAATCCCAATATCCACTGGAAAATTGTGGCGTTTCACCATCCGCCGTATAGTTCGGGTAATCATGGAAGCAGTTCTTCGGTACGCCAGCATTGGGTACCGGTGTTAGAGCAATACCAGGTGGATCTGGTCTTTAACGGGCACGATCATGATTACGAACGCACAATTCCCATAAACAATGTGGTTTATGTGGTAACGGGTGGTGCCGGTGCACCGTTGAAGCCGGTAGGTAGCCATAGCTGGACGGCTTTTTCGCTGAGTGTGTACCACTTCTGCAAAGTACTGGTAAATGGAAATACTCTGTACATGGAAGCCATCGATTCCACGGGATACGTGTTCGATTCTGTGACCCTGCACAAAACACCTACTCAGATGAATATTACTCATAATTCTCTGCAATCCTTCCGGCTGCTTCAGAATTACCCCAATCCTTTTAATGGAACCACCACCATCACTTACCAGCTGCCAGAACCGGCCGATTTTGTAGAAATTAATGTGTACGATTTGTTAGGAAATCGGGTATGGGGAAGGCGAGAGATGGGGAAACCTGCCGGAACGTATTCCACCATCTGGAATGGGACGAGCGGTACCGGAGGGGAACTTTCCTCTGGCATTTATTTTTACGAAGTTCGTACCGAGAAATACCATCAAATGCGGCAGATGATGCTGGTGAAGTAATTTCTGACATACCTAATGCGAAAACCACACACCCCGGGAAGAAAATTAGGGATTCCCGGGGTTTTTTCGTAATAAATAACAAAAGTAGTAAATGGTGGGGAATTCTCAAGAACCGGTTTTTCATGAAAAAGGAAAGGTAATTGGTTTTACCGGAGTTAATCATTAAGTTGGTTAAAAGAATACGGATCTTTGATTCCTCATTTTTTCGAATATGGAAGAATTTTTAACACAAATCCAGCAGGCAGCGCCAGAGGTGCAGGGAGAGTTCGAGAAATATGCCCTGCGTAAAAAGGTGGAAAAAGGAGAAATCCTTTCGGTAGAAGGCGGGAGTTGCGGATATATTCCCCTGGTGGAGAGGGGATTAATTCGGGTATTTAAAATCGGCTCCAGTGGGCGCGAGGTGACCCTCTACCGAATTGGTCCCGGGGAGAGTTGTATTTTAACGGTATCCTGTGCGCTGACCAATAAAGAGTTCCCTGCGGTGGCAAAGGTGGAAAAGGAAGGCGAGATTTTTCTGATTCCATCTCCAATTTTTAAGGATTGGTTAGAGCGGTTTGCTTTCTGGAAAAAATATGTCTTTGAGCTATTGAGCAAGCGGTTGCTCTCCATTCTGGAAAAACTGGACGATATCAGCTTTCGTCGCCTGGATGGACGGGTAGCGGAATTCCTATTAAATCATTTGTCGGAGAACAGCCGCATTGTGCACACTACCCACCAGGAGATTGCCCGGGAGTTGGGTTCTTCCCGGGAAGTGATTAGCCGAATTTTGAAGGACCTGGAAAAGGAGCGGGTCATTACCCTCCATCGGGGAAAAATTGAGATCCTGAATCCAGCTGCTTTGCGGAGGCTAGTTAATGGCTAAGAAGCTAATCTGCGAAGTTGGTGGTGATAACTGCTTCGCAATTAGAACTTTTTGTTGTACGTTGGGAATGAATCTTTAGCCTCACATGGTTAGTTATTTAGCTGAACAACTGCAGGTAATTAATTCGTTTTGCATTCAAAATATCTTGCTCGTGAATTCACCTGCAAAGCTCTGTTCCGTAGAACTTTGCGAGCGGAAAAAGAATTATGTGAGGGGGTGAGCAGAAGGGCGGAAGAGGGTGGATAAGTAGAAATTACACGATAAACTTTGTGTTAAGGATGTTAATAGATACTTTACACAAAATATTTTGTGATTATTTTGATTAACACAAAATTTAAAACCGGACGGATGAAGCGATATTCTGTTGTGCTTCTTAAAGCCGGGAAAAAATAGCCGGTTCCCGAGCATCACTGTTCTGGAACCGGCTATCACCGTGAAGCAGGCAGGAGGATTTTTTTATTACCTGTTGTGCAAAAATTTTTTCCTGAAAGGGATCTTTTCAGAAAAATATTAT
>JALXCH010000611.1 GCA_026991005.1 Calditrichia bacterium
GTTCCCAACCATAACGACCAGATGGTGGAATTCTGCGCACCAGCGCTTCCCACCAAAAGGCCCAGTAACAATATGGCCAGGAAGAAGAGCCATTTACTGGTATATTTTTTCTTCATCTTTAGAGCCCCCTCTGTTTTTATCGAGTTAACGATTTACCCTGACTGGAAATTGTTTGAGATGGTAAATCCGAACCGTGCACCTTGGTGTGGCACTGGGTGCACTTGGTTAACATGGATGCTTTCATCCCATCCAGTGTCGAAGTTCCTCCTCGCGTGGGATTCAACGGAGCGGTAAAATCTCCCACATACCCGGCGATGGAGGTATGGAAATGCATGGGATGGCAGCTCATACAGAGTGCGGGCTCATTTTCTACCAGCAAATTATTGGCCACAGTACCATGGGGATCGTGGCAAATCTGACAATCTTCATTCACCGGCTGATGTTCGTACACAAAAGGCCCTTCTTTGTCCGCATGGCAACTTAAACACAACTGCCGGCTGTTGTCGTCGAACGCATGTTTGGCACTACCACCATGTACTTCGTGACAACTCTGGCATTCCAGCAGCCCTTCCTTTACAGGATGATGCGAGGTCAGATTAAATTTGTTGGCCACATCCTGATGGCAACTCATACAAAGCATGCTACCCTGCTTCTTCAACAAATGCGTTTTCCGGGAGTGAACCACATGGCAATCCGAGCAGCCATTTCCCACATCATAATGGGCGGTGGTAAATGTAGCATCGAAGCGGTCGCCCGTGTGGCATGTTAAGCAGGGATTTTCTCCGGCAGCGGAAAAATCTCGAGCCGGGTTGTAGATAAACGCGGGGTCTCCTTCCTCCGCATGTTTGGAACCGGGTCCGTGGCAGGATTCGCACACAAAGCCTTTTTCGCTGGCAGCAAGCATGTGAACATTGTTGGCAAACGTGGTCATCACATCTTCGTGGCAGGTCAAGCAGGTCTCGTCACCCACCTTCTGCGCAGCAGAATTCGTACTGGCCAACAAAAACAAAGGCAATAGTAAGGTTAATAGAACAGTGAAAACTGTTCTCCCGGGACTCCTGGCTAAACACTTTGCACAAATTTCCAGCATAACGCTCCTCCAGTTCATTGGTTAAACTTGGACATTATTAAAAAATTCTTATATGATATTTCTATCATATAAGCCTAATAGATTTTAATAATCTACCCGTATTTTGTCAAGTAGAAAATTCATTTTTGAGAAAATTAGTTCAAGCACACACAATAGCAAATTATTACCCAATACGGAAATATTATTGCGATATTCTTTTTTTATTCATTATAATATTAAGCATGGCAATATTATTGAAAATGAATATCAATAATATTTTCACATTATTCACTTTATCTATACGCAAGGGGCATTTACACTATTGATTATTTAATAAAATTTTAATATTATTTGTAGTCGAATTTTACAGGAGGAAAAATATATGGCCTACCAGAGTTTAGCCGAAATGTTTATGGATGTGTGCAATAAGTATCCCGAGAAAACGGGGATGATGTACAAATCGGAGGGGGAATTTCATTCCATCACATTTTCAGAAATTCAGGACACCACGTTTAAGTTAGCAGCGGGACTCCATTCCTTAGGGGTCCGTAAGGGGGATCGGGTTCTTATTCTTTCCGAAAATCGTAAAGAATGGGCATTTACGGATTATGCCAATCAATTGCTGGGTGCAATTACTGTTCCTATTTACGCTACTCTTCTGCCTCGACATATCGAATACATCATCAACAACTGCGAAGGAAAAGTAATTGTGCTTTCGGGGCACCTTCAGCTGGAAAAGATCCAGGAAATTCGTGATAAGCTACCTCATCTTCAACATATTATTCTGATGGATGGGGAAGCACCCGAAGATGTAATCTCCTGGGAGGCAATTTTAGAAAAGGGAAAGGAAAATCTCCAAAAAAATCCGGATTTAATTGAAACCACTTCTCGGGAAGTACAACGAGACGATCTGGCCAGCATCATCTACACCTCCGGAACCACAGGCGTTCCCAAAGGTGTTATGCTAACGCAGGGAAATTTCCTCTCTAACGTGGAAGGTGCTATCCAGGTTATTCCTGTAAATAACCAGGACACATTCCTTTCCTTCCTGCCCCTTTCCCATGTATTCGAACGCATGGCCGGGCATTTTCTACCCTTTCATGTGGGAGCCACCATTGCTTACGCCGAAAGCATCGAAACTGTGGCGGAGAATCTTCAGGAAGTACATCCAACCATTATGACCAGCGTTCCTCGCTTCTTTGAGAAAGTATATGCCCGGGTGATGGAATCGCTGGAAGAAGGGAGTCCGCTAAAAAAGAAAATTTTTCTGTGGGCAATTGAAGTGGGAAAACAGGCACTGGTTTACAAACAAAAGAATTTGCCTCTTAAAGGAATGTTAAAACGGAAACACAACCTGGCCAATAAACTGGTGTATTCCAAACTGCGCGAGCGGGTAGGTGGTAGAATACGCATGTTTATTTCCGGCGGTGCGCCGCTTTCCAGGGAAATTAATGAATTTTTCAATGCCGCTGGCCTCACCCTCCTGGAGGGTTACGGACTCACGGAAACATCCCCGGTAATTTCCGTGAATCGGCTGGATAAATTTAAAATCGGATCGGTGGGTTTACCTCTGCCTAACGTTGAAGTAAAAATTGCTGAGGATGGGGAAATTCTAACCCGGGGTCCTCACGTAATGAAGGGCTATTATAAAAACGAAGAAGAAACGCGTGAAACCATTGAACCGGACGGCTGGCTACATACGGGAGATATTGGATATCTGGATAAAGAGGGTTTTCTGTTTATTACCGATCGCAAGAAAAATATCATTGTGACCTCGGGTGGGAAGAATGTTGCTCCCCAGGCTATCGAGAATTTACTGATTACTTCCCGTTACATCGAACAATCCGTGGTTATTGGCGACAAACGCAAATATTGTTCGGCGCTCATTGTACCCAATATGGATAATCTAAAAGCGTTCGCCAAAGAGAAGGGCATTTCTTACGCCAACGAAGATGAATTGCTCCAGAAAGAAGAAATTCAAGTACTGATCCGCCAGGAAATTGATAATGTCTCCACAGACCTGGCCAGCTACGAAACCATCAAGAAATTCCGATTGATAAAAACTCCGTTTAGTATCGAAGCCGGAGACCTAACTCCCACGTTAAAAGTTAAACGAAACGTTGTGGAGCAAAAGTACAAAGATTTGATTGACGAGATGTACGCCGAAGACGAGCGATAGGATGATGATTCGATGGGTGAAGTAAAGGTTTATCCTCCGGTTAAACTGTTTGTGGCAATCACCTATTCTCCCCGAGCTCCGCTGGAGGAAATTCTCCCGCACCTGGAACAACTTTTCTCTCCCATCGACTCACAATCACCGGCGTTTGCATTTGAGTTTACCCGATATTACGAACCGGAAATGGGAAGCGGATTGCAGAAGCAATTCGTTTCCTTCCGAGATTTGATTCCGGCCGAAACGTTACCGGACATCAAGCTGGCAACCAACGAACTAGAAAAGAAGTTTGCCCGTTCCGGGAAGCGGCAGGTGAATCTGGATCCGGGCTATATTTGTGCGGCAAAAATGGTGCTGGCAACTACCAAGGATTACGATCACCGTCTTTACCTGGGACGGGGGATTTTTGGCGATGTGCATTATCGGTTTCGCAAAGGGCATTTTATGGTTAACGAATGGACTTACCCGGATTACCAACAACCGGAAATCATCCATTATTTTGAAGAATTGCGTCGGAAGTATCTGGAACAATTGCGTCAGTGGCATACCCCATTGGGGGAAGAAAATTGATTTCTGAAAGATCGCAGCTTTGAACAAGAAACTGTTTCATTTTTATGTAAACGCCCAGTGGAAATAAACTGCCATATTTAAACTTTTTTTTAAAATGGTTTCCGGTTGGGGAGCAAGTTTCGTCTAATGCTCAAGGGCTGTTTTTTCATCTTTTCAAGATATTCCATCAAAGCCCCAGAAAGGTTCGCGCATGCACTCATCCCCCAGGGCTCCGTTGAGACAAAGCCCTGCGGGCAGCATCCTGTTGAATAGGTAGCCCAGGGACAGCTCCGGACTATCATTGTACGAGCGCTTTACGCTTTTGCTGATTTACCATCCATGAATCATTTAACACATGGCAAAAAAAATCTTTGCTCCGTTTAGAATAAAACGGGTGGTTTTAGCATTCTTTACCTCGCCCCAGATGGGGTGAGAAATCTCCTGTAATCGTGCGAAGGAATGCTATCAGGAATGCTTCTATAATTAGAAATAGTACAATTTTTTAATTAAACATAAAACTCTTTGTGAACTTCGCACATTCATTGCATCCTCTGCGGTTTAAAGAATTAACTGCAATGTGCGCAAAGAGGACGCAGAGTACGCAGGGGAGAACTAAATTCCAAATAACAAATCACAATTAAAAAATCCCAAATCTCAAACTCCAAATCTCAAATTCCAAATCTCAATTTTTACCTTTGCGAACTTCGCGCATTCATGGCGTCCTTTGCGGTTTAAAAAATTAACCGCAATGTGCACAAAGAGGACGCAGAGTACGCAGGGGAGAACTAAATTCCAAATAACAAATCACAATTAAAAAATCCCAAATCTCAAATTCCAAATCCCAATTTCCAAATCTCAATTTTTACCTTTGCGAACTTCGCGCGTTCATGGCGTCCTTTGCGGTTTAAAAAATTAACCGCAATGTGCGCAAAGAGAACAATGTAGAAATTAGATATCGCTTACGTCCGAAAGGATCCTTTGGATTCATTACGCCTCTGTAAAGGTGTACTACATGTATTATTTTTTCACTTTCTGCACATCATCCCCTAAACATTTTACATTTTACATTTTACATTTTACATTTTTCATTTTTCATTTTTCATTTTCCATTTTCCATTGCCCCCTATTTACCCTATTCACCCTATTCACCCTATTTACCCTATTTACCCTATTGCCCCACTCCCCCTTATCCTCCACCTTTTTCCCTAAAACCCCTTTATCCCCTGCCGAAATCCAAGAAAAGGTTTGATTTATTTATGGATATGTTTATATTTTCACTATCATTAGCCATATCAAAGAAGCAATTCTAAAAATTGAGGGGACGGAATATGGCTAAATGGTTTAATGAGGTACTGGAAAATATTAATTAAATCACAGGAGGTTTTTTATGTATTGGCGTAATGTTCACAAAGGGATTTTGCATTCCGTTTTGTTCCTCGTGTTCATGTCCTTTTCGGTAGTTCTGGCAGAAGATTTGCCCAATATTGTGATTCTGGCGACCGGGGGGACGATAGCTGGTGCTGCCGAAACCGATGTTCAGGCGGGATATAAATCGGGCCAGGTGGGAGTGGATATTTTGATTAAGGCGGTTCCTCAATTGAAAAAAATTGCCCATGTGCGGGGTGAGCAGATTTCTAATGTGGGTAGCCAGAACATGAATGATGCCGTCTGGTTAAAGCTGGCCAAGCGCATCAACGAACTGGCACAGCAGACCGATGTGGATGGTATTGTGGTGACCCACGGTACGGATACCATGGAAGAAACGGCTTATTTTCTGAATTTAACCGTGCACACCAAAAAACCGGTGGTTTTAACCGGTTCCATGCGTCCATCCACGGCACTAAGCGCCGATGGTCCCCTGAACATTTTTAATGCCGTAGCGGTTGCCGGCATGAAGGAAGCCTGGGGAAGAGGAGTGCTGGTGGTGGCAAACGATAAAATCCTCCCCGGCAGGGAAGTCATTAAAACCAGCGCTACCGATGTGGAAACCTTCCGGTCTCCCGGTTTCGGCTGGATTGGTACCGTGCATTACGGTGTGGCGCGATTTTACCGCTTTCCATTCACCAAACATACTTACCAATCGGAATTTTCCGTGGATAATGTGAAAAAACTTCCCAAAGTAGATATCATTTACATGTATGCCAGTGCCACTGGCGAATTGATTGACGATGCAGTAGAAAATGGAGCTCAGGGAATTGTGGTAGCCGGTGTGGGAAACGGAAACATGACCGATGCGGCGGTGGATGCCCTGGCCCGGGCGGCAAAGAAAGGCGTGGTCTGTGTGCGCAGTACCCGGGTTCCCATGGGATATATCGACCGCAATGTGGAACTGGATGACGATGCCCTGGGTTTTGTGGCAGCTTACCAGTTAAATGCCCAGAAGGCAAGAGTGCTCCTGAAATTAGCCCTTCTAAAAACAAAAGATCCGAAAACCATCCAGAAATACTTCGCTGAATATTAATCATTTACAGATGTGAGGGAAAAACGGCCTGGTGCAACGGATGTCCTCTGTTCTGTTGCACCAGGGAGTTTAATATTAAAATTATGCGGAGTTCGATTAAAAAATGGAGAATATTCATGAAAATTTTAACGGGCATCGTTACCTGGATCCTAATTGCGGCTTTTCCTTTGTGGGCGCAGGAGTTTGTGGAATCTTCCGGAAAAACATTGAGTACGGAACACATCGAATTTAAAGAACCGCCCCATTTTCGAGTGGTTTCCCGGGACAGTATCAACGGAAAGCCGTTGTACGAATATTTTCTGTACGTAAAGGCAAAGCTAAATGGCGTTTACGATATTAACGGAGGCATGTACGAAGAGACGTTTAATGTAGGTAAAATTCCGGTGTGGGGCACTGAGGAAGAAAAACGCTTCTGGATGGATATGCACCAGTCCCAGATTCGTTTTCGTGGACAAAGCGAAACGGCCCATGGCACCTATACGGCGTATCTGGAAGGTGATTTCTGGGGAGGGAACAAACATTTCCGCTTACGCCATTTGTGGTTCGAATATACTTTTGCCAATTTAGGTAAGAACTGGAAGTTCACCGGGCATATTGGTCAGGACTGGAGCTTTTTTGGGGATAAGGACATCTGGCCCAATGTGTTTGAATGGGACGGTCCCAGCTCCGGGGTGTGGCGGCGTGAACCGGAACTGCGCTTCTGGTTCGAGCGCAACGAGAACCTGCGTCTGGAATTTGGGGCGGCCAATCCGGGAGCCGAACTCTATTTCCCCGACCAGGGAATGAGCGTGGCTCGCAATCTAAATCCCGCAAAACAGCCGTTACCCGATTTTATTGGGGCTGTGAATAAAAAATTCGGGTTTGGTCATCTGCGATTTACGGCAATTTACCGGCATCTTACCTTTCGGGAGAATGAAAATTTAACCTCGCTTCCCGGGTACGGGGCCTCTTTTTCGGGATATATTCGAACAAGTTCCCGGCGGGAAAATCCCATTCAGTTTCAGGTGGTAGCGGGAAGCGGAATTGCCACCTATTTAGTCTCCTTCAGCGGGATGAACTGGGATGCTGCACCGGATTCCAGTGGTACCATGCAAACCATTCCCACCATCGGAGGCTGGGTCTCTTACGAACACTGGTTTTCGAAAAAATGGCACGCCAATCTGGTACTGGGATATTCTCTTTTCCAGGCCAAGGAGCTGGCCCATTTCTCCATTCCGGGAACCGACTACTATGTGGTTTACTCCCAATTGCAAGCGGAAATGAAATATCTACTGGTCAATTTCATGTGGAATCCTATTCCCAGCGTTGCCATTGGAGCAGAATGGAATTATGGGGTACGCAAAGACCGGCACGAAGGATTAATTATATCTTTTCCAGCAAGTCAATACAGCGTCATTGAAAAATCGCGGGCCGCCAACCGCATCAGTTTTGGTACTTTTTTTAATTTCTGAAAAAATTCCCGATCGGAAGGAAAGATGGAGAGCAGGGTCTATGGGGGTAATAAGGGGTATAGGGGGTATAGGGTCTATAGGGTTGAGAGAGAGTAATGAAAAATAACGGTCGTTTGGAGTTAAAATATGGATGATATCAGGAATTACCAGGTAGATTGCTTCCAAAAATATAAACAGGATATTCGATTACCCGAAAGGTACAATTATCTCTATGGGAATCCAGTAAATGTATTGGTACCCGTAGAGACGGCGGTGAATCAATTTATGATTGTAGGAGCCTATCCTTCTGCAAAGTTTTTTACAATAAATGGGATAACAGACGTACCTGTTTTGGATAATGACTATCCCTTTTCCAGTGAAACATATTTTGATGGTTCGAGAGTAAGAACCGTTCCTTCTGGCATAGAATTAAATGAAGTGATATTAAAACAAATAGGAATTGAACGACACGAGTGCTGGATAACTAATTTAGTAAAAGTGTTTTTATTTAAAGAAGGGCATATTAAACGGTATAATGCATTGAATAACAATAATGTAGAAGAAAATAGGTCAAAGTTTGATGAATATGCCCAAAGGAGTATATCCTGGCTGAAAAAAGAAATTAAAATAGCAAATCCCAAATTAATAATTTTACTTGGTCTCGAAGTAACAAAGAACATATTTAAAATATCTGAACAGAAAGCAATAAGTTATTTTGATGGAAAAGTAAGAGAAATCGAAATGGATGGCGTTTTAAGAAATGTGGTTTGTTTTCCGCATCCTGGTATTTTGATGAGAAGCTATGATAAAAATCCCTGGCCTGAATTGTTTAAAAATAAGATAGCACCAGAAGTAAAGTTGCTGGTAAAGAACATAAGAGCGAGCACATAAAATCAGCTTAATTTAACCGCAGGGTGCATAAATTGGAGCGCTCTCTGCGGTTAATTTTTGGAACCGCAAAGGACGCAAGGCAAAAATTGAGATTTGGAAATTGGAATTTGGAATTTAGTTCTCCCCTGCGTACTCTGCGCCCTCTTTGCGCACATTGCGGTTAATTCTTTAAACCGCAAAGAACGCTATGAATGCGCAAAGTTCGCAAAGGTAAAATTTGAGATTTGGAATTTGAGATTTGGAATTTGGGATTTGGAATTTGGAATTTGGAATTCGCCATTTGGAAGTTTCTTTTCTCTTGTTAAGCAAAATTGAGGTAACTTGACCATGATATTCGTGGAATTTGCAATTTTATTGCTGTGTATTCTGATTGGAGCGCGCAAAGGCGGCATTGCTCTGGGAACGGTAGCGGGCATCGGGCTATTGATTTTTGTATTCGGATTTGCCCTTCCTCCGGGTTCACCTCCCCAGGTGGTGCTGGGAATGATTATCGCCGTGATTACCGCGCTTGCCACCATGCAGGCTGCTGGGGGATTGGATTATTTAATTCTTCTTGCCACTCGCCTGATGAAGAAAAAACCGGAGTACATCACCTTTGTGGCACCGCTGGTGACGTATCTGCTCATCTTTATGGCAGGAACCCAACACGTTATTTATGCATTACTGCCGGTGATTTCGGAAATTTCCATCAAAGCCCGGGTGAGGCCCGAACGCCCCCTCTCCATCAGCGTTATTGCCGCCATGTCCGGATTAATCGCTTCCCCCATCAGTGCCGTCTCCGTGGCTATGATTGGGGCGCTTACCTCGCACCATGTGGCTCTGCCCAAATTGATGATGGTGATGATTCCTTCCACTTTAATTGGTTTGCTGCTGGGCACGCTCTCCGTGGCATGGAAGGGCAAACCACTGGAAGTGGATCCGGTGTATCTGGAGCGGAAAAGAGCCGGAAAAATCCCCACCAGCGAGACGCAATTAGAGATGGAAGGCAAACAACTTAAAATTGCGCGCTATTCCACGTATGTGTTCTTTCTGGCCATCCTGGTGGTGGTGATTATCGGGATGTTTCCGCAACTGCGCCCCACCTATCAGGTTCTGGTGGAAGGGCAGGCTCAAGCCCGGCAAATTCCTATGGGTGCAGCCATTATGGTTATCATGCTTGCCGCGGCGGGTTTGATGATGGTTCTTTTCAACACACCGCCAGCCCAGGTGGTTAAGGGCAGCATAATGCGCGGAGGAATTGTAGCGGTTATCTCCATTCTGGGAATTTCCTGGTTGGGCTCCTCCTTTTTCGAAGGCAATCGTCTCGCCATCATCAGCGGTATTGAATCGGTTATCGAAAGTGCGCCCTGGATTTTCGGAGTGGGTTTGTTCGTGCTCTCCATGCTCCTGTTCAGTCAGGCCGCTACCATCGTCACCCTGATGCCGGTGGGCGTGGCGCTGGGATTGCCGGTAAGTCTGCTGGTGGGCTTCTATCCCGCAGTTAACGGATTGTTTTTTCTGCCCACTTACGGTACCATCCTGGCCGCTGTTTCCTTCGATTACACCGGAACCACCCGGATCGGGAAATATCTCTTAAACCACAGTTTTATGATTCCCGGATTGGTGACCACCTTTTCTTCTACCGCCATTGCGGTGATACTGGCAAATTTTGTCTTCTAAACACCAGGAAAACCAGCCATTGTCCTGGCACCGGGGGGAATTCAGGGAGGGGAAAATATCCGGTATTTCCCGGTTGCACCAAAGAAATTTTAACAGGAGTTTCTGGAAAAGCTCCTGTATTTAATAAACGAGGGATGACAATAAAAAACGTCGTGGAGGAAACCATGCCTGCTCAATTATCGAAAGTTGTAGTGATGATTCTCATTCTGTTCGCTCTGGGTTTTTCGCAGGAAGGATATCGAACAGAGAAGGATTTGCTGGGAACGATGAAGATTGCCAACGATCTTTATTACGGAGTACAAACCGCCCGGGCGGTGGAAAATTTTCGTATCAGTAGTACCCATGTGAAAGATTGGCCGGAGTTTGTGAAGGCACTGGCGCTGGTGAAGCTGGCAGCCGCCCGCGCCAATCATGAGCTGGGAGCGCTGGACGATCGGGTCTTCGGAGCCATCGAAGCAGCCTGCCAGGATATTATTAACGGAAAATACCATGACCAGTTTGTGGTGGATATGTACCAGGGAG
>JALXCH010000612.1 GCA_026991005.1 Calditrichia bacterium
TAACTATGCTGGTTATCCCGGTTCTTTACGATACGTTTGACGAATTGGGAAGCAAATTTAAGAAAGCAACGAGAAAATAATAATTGGAAAATTCCAAAATGCAAATAACAAATCCCAGATCAATTCAAATAACCAAATTTCGAACAGATTTTTTTTCATCTTTTATTTTGGCCGTTGAGATTTTAGAATTTGGATATTGTTTGTTATTTGCTTATTGGGATTTGGGATTTGAAATTTGGAATTTGGGATTTAGAATTTGGGATTTAAAAATATTCAGGAGAATTAAATGTCGCGAGTTAGCACAGAAATCAGGCAAGAACAAATTGTCCACGAGGCGATAAAAATCATTCATCAAAAAGGGTATACCGGACTTTCCATTCGGGAGCTTGCTAATAAGGTTGGCATTTCCGAACCGGCCATTTACCGGCATTTCCGCAGCAAAGAAGAAATTATTCTGGGGATTCTGGAACGGATGAATAAATTTGGTGATTTGCTGCGTCAGGAGCTGGGAAAAATTCCCGATACCAGAACCAAAATTATCAAGCTGGTGGAAATGCATCTTAATTTTCTGGAAGCCAACCCGGAAATGACATCGGTGATATTTTCGGAAGAAATTTTCGAACCCCGGGAAGGCATTCAACAGAAAGTGCGGGAAATTATCCGGAATCGCCGGGAATTTTTAAATCAACTCATTGAAGAAGCCCGCCGGAATGGTGAAGTGGTGGATGTATCTGCGCAGGAATTGAGTACTGTAATTCTGGGCTATATTCGAATGATTGTGCTGGAATGGCGCATGGCAAATTTTCATTTTCCTCTGCGGGAAAGAAAAAGAGGGATTATACAAACCCTGGAGAAAATTATTTTTACGGAAAAAGGGAAATGAGAAAGTAAAGAAAAAAAGTGATATTACCGGCAATGTTAATAAAGGAAACCGTATTTTTTTAAAAAGAAGGTTTTCTATGGGGGAACAGAGTGAACGTTGCGGTTCGAAAATATTTAGCCGCAGAAGCCTTTTGGAGGAGGTAGGCATGCAACGAATCTTTCAGGTAATAAATCTTAAATAATTCTCCCGGGTGATAACCTGGAACGATGCTTCGGGATAGGCTTGTTTCCAGAGCGCAGGTGGTTTAACCGTTTTGCCCAATCTCCATTTTATTTCGTATGCAAAGAGTTTGCCTTCTCGCTCTTCCACCAGATCAATTTCCTTCCGATCGTAGGTGCGCCAGAAATACAGGTTGTAAAATGGATAGCGATATTCACAGTATTTAGACCGTTCGGCAATGATGTAATTTTCCCACAATTCACCCACATCGTTCCGTAAATTCAGGGGATTGAAATTTTGAATAATGGCGTTTCGAATTCCCGTATCCCAGAAATAATATTTGGAATTTTTAGTGATTTCCTTTCTCAAATTCCGGCTGAACCCGCCCAACCGAAAAATGACAAACGTTTGTTGCAGTAAATCCAGATACCGTTCCACAGTATTTTTGTTGATGCCTAATTGGGTTCCTAATTCAGCATGAGAAACGGTTTTCCCAATTTGAAAAGCCAGAAGTTGCAGCAGACCAAGCAGTTTTGAGGAACGACGTACTCCGTTCAATTCCAAAATATCTTTGAACAAATAGGAATTGACGATTTCTCGCAAGAGATACTGTCGCATATCGTTATCAGCCGCAGTGATAATTTCCGGATAACTTCCGTAAAGCAGCCGATTTTCCAGACGAGCAACTGTCTCCATTGGATCCTCTATTTGCGATAATTCCATTTGAGCAATGGGATACAATTTCAATTCAAATTTTCTGCCGGTGAGTGGCTCTTCGATATGGTGGGATAATTTAAACGAGGAAGAGCCGGTAGCAATTACCCGAACATTCGAAATATGATCCACAATAAGCTTTAGATTTAACCCCACATTGTCGATATACTGTGCTTCATCAACGATTAATAGCTTTTTAGTACCGATTAACTCTTTCAATTTGATAACGGATTGGCTTTCCAGATACTGGCGCGAGATAATATCGTCCGCGCTCAAAAATAGAATATTGTTGCGAAAGGTTGGTTCCTGTTCAAGTTCTTCCAGTAATTTCCTCACCAGAGTGGTTTTCCCTACCCGTCGGGCACCGTAAAGAATGACAACCTTTCCGGGAGATAACAGCTTTTTTAGTCTGTTTAATTGTTCTCTGGGAATAAACATTGCAAAAAGCTCCATTAAACTGACTGAATTTATAATAATAAAGTTAACATGTCAACTTTATTTATTGATTAGTACTGGGAATTTTTAACTAAATAAAGTTATGCTGTTACCAAAGGAGATAGAAATATTTTTCAATTGGTAATAGATTATTGGAAAATGGATTATGTGGATGGGGTTTCGGATATTCCGTATTTTTTCATCTTGCGCCAGAGGGTAGCGCGATCAATTCCAATCATTTCAGCGGCTTTCTGGCGATTTCCTCCACTCAGAATTAATGCTCTTTGAATAAATTGTTTTTCCTGGTTTTGCAGGAAGGTCTCTAAATCCATGGACATTTCGGTCATCATCACGTCATGACCCGGGGATTGCATGATCATGGAAAGGACTTCCGGAGTGATGGTCTTTTGTTTGGAGAAAATAACCGCCCGTTCGATGATATTGCTCAACATCCGGACATTCCCAGGAAGAGGATGTTGCATGAGCAAATTCAGTGCGCCGGGGGAGATGTCCAGCACAATTTTATTATATTTTTCCGCGAAGTGACGAATGTAATAGCGGGTGAGTACGGGAATATCTTCTATCCGCTCCCTTAAGGGAGGGATGTGAATCTGGAATACGTTAATGCGATGGAATAAATCTTCCCGGAACGTGCCTTTTTTAATCATTTCCGGTAAATTTTTATTGGTTGCGCAGATGACGCGAGCATCCACTTTTACCACTTTATTCTCACCGATCTTTTCAATTTCTCCATCCTGGAGCACAGTAAGCAGTTTGGCCTGTGCCCGCAGGGGCAATTCCCCAATTTCATCCAGAAAGATGGTACCACCATCTGCCTGCTCGAATTTCCCTTTCTGGTCCCGCAGGGCTCCGGTAAAACTCCCTTTTTTATGACCAAAAAATGTGCTCTCGATAAGTGTATCGGGAATAGCGGCACAATTTACTTTTACGAAAGGTTTGGTAGAACGCTTGCTGCGTAAATGGATAGCGCGAGCCACCAGTTCTTTTCCGGTGCCGCTTTCGCCGGTAATCAGCACTTTGCTGGTGCTGGGAGCAATGGTTTCAATCTCCTGAAAAATCCGTTGTATTGCGGCACTTTCTCCCACCATCTGGTACAACTCCTGGAGCTCGCTCAACAATAAGTTTCGTTCCTCCTGCCAGGTACTCTGGGCAATGGCATTTTGTAGCGTAATGAGCAACCGTTCCGTATCACCGCCTTTTTCAATGAAATCGAACGCTCCCATTTTAATGGATTCCACAGCAATGCGCAGGGTGCTCTGCCCGGAGAGCATCACCACCGGTAAATGAGGCCATCGCTGTTTAATTTGTTGCAATAATTCAACACCATCCAGACCGGGCATCTTCACATCTAGAAGAACAACATGGAAATTACCTTTATTTAAAGTAGGAATTACCTGATGGGGATCGGCAACAGTGGATATGGAATATTTCTGTAATTTCAGGAAATTTTCAATATACTTAAGGAAACGAGTGTCGTCATCTACAGCTAATATCCGTTTCATAGCACCTCGTTATTTGTGCAGGTTCACTTTTAAAGGTAAATGTATAACAAATATTGTACCAGAGGTAGGCACGGAATAAAAATATATTTGCCCGTTGTGGTTATTGACAATGTGCTTGGCGAAAGATAGTCCCAGCCCTGTGCCCTCTTTTTTGGTACTAAAATGGGGTTCAAAAATTTTTTCCTGATATTCGTATGGAATCCCTTTCCCATTATCACTAATCTGGATCTCAATGACCTCTTTATTTTCCGTTATTTCACTTTGTTTCTTAGAAACAGTGATTTCAATCACTCCATTTCCGTCTAATGCATCCAGGCTGTTTTCGATAAGAATATGGAGTAGGATGGAAATCTGCCGGGCATCCCATACTACATATTCTGGAAGGTCTGGACCCAGGGAGAGATGAATCTGTAAATGTTCGTTCTGGTATAATTTGAATGGTTCCAGTATCTCCTCAAAAAATGATTTCAGGTGAATGGGTTTCGCTTCTTCCTGAGCCAGTTCACTAAACTTCAGGAAATCTTTACTGATGTTGCGGATTCGCAACAGTTCCTGATGGGCTGCTTCCAGTTCTTTGAGCAGTTCGGGATTAATATCGGGATGGGAACTGGACAACTGCCAGTACAGGCTTTGCAGTGTAAGTTGCACTCCTGCCAGCGGAGTTTTCAGGTCGTGGATAATTTTACGAATATTCCGCTGCCAGTTCTGCTGCCGTTCCAGCAGGATGGCACGGGTGTTATCTTTAATCTCCACCAGATATGCGATGATAAACTGGAAGTAACTCCGGAACGGGGTGACGGTGATTTCCCCGGAAAAAATTTTGTCGTTTTCTTCAAAACTAAACAGGCGATGCTGTTTCTTACCGGATTGAATGGCATCCTGAATGGTTTGAGTCACTGTTTTTCTTCTGGAGAGTCCTTCCTCAAAAGATTCCCGCCGCTGCAATTCGCGGGGTAAATTCAACATCTGGTTTAATTTACGATTGTAGGAGATGATGCGTCCCCGATGATCCAGCAAAATAATGGCATGATCCGATACCCGCAGTGAGTAAACAAAGAAGTAAATGTACTGCAAGATGCGATTTCCGGCCCGGTGAAGGGCCCAGAATAATGTAAACAACACCAGAAAAATAGGTATCCAGAACCAGCGACCGAATTGGTAATAGGGATTGGGATGAAGAGAACAAATAATATAATTGGTGCTGGTGAGTATGTGAAATAAAGGATTAGCATTGGGCTTTGTACTATCAGCTGGAATCAACTGAAATTGCTGGATTTTTTTGAGGGGATAAAAAGCCAGTAGTTTGCCATATTTGTCGAAAAGAATTACTCCGTCGGTATTGCGTCCGTAAAACAACACATTGTTATTCGCATCTCTTAATGTACCATCAATAATTGTTTTTTGATGAAAGGGAAGTGGATATTTACCCAGGATATTGAGCTGATGATTTAGATGAATCAAATCTCCGTCATGGGTTGTCATATAAGCAACAAACGGGTGTTTTAAGGTATCGAAGGAAATGGAAGCTAAACCTTTTTTGAGCTGGATTGTCTTTTTAAAATCGAAATTTCGGTTCAGGAGAGTAAAATAAAAGGTAGTTTTTTTGTCAATCACAGGATAAGAAATTAGTAAAGTAGAATCGGCAGACGGGGGAAATTTGTAAATTCCTAACCCGGTAAACTTCTCTCCGAGTTTCCGTGGTTCCCGAAGCAATTCCAGCCGATGATTTAATACCACCAACCAGCTAAATGCGTCTGATAAATAAACTTCCGGTGGAAAATTAAAAGTAGCGTAATTCTGGATAACCAGTTCTTTTAATCCATCGGAATTTACATCGGTAACAATGGAGTGGGCATAACCCATATGATGATCGAATCGGTAGCGAATAGTAAGAGATTTCAGCGAAAATGCGCATATGCAGCGTGGAATGCGGGGAGTAGCTGAATTAACATTAAAAATGAGTTCATCGTTTCCATCATTTTCCAGATCGGTAACTACGGGATATAAAGGAGCAATTTTCCATTTTTCAAGTTTTTGCCGGGGAGATGCGCAAAAAATGGGATGTTCTTTTACCAGGAATCGGCCCTGCACCACATCGATAATGCTTAAATAAAGCCAGTTGTTATCGTTGCTCAGGACCAGAATATCTTTGGTACCATCTTTATTGTAATCATAATAAACCGGTTCATCCTCCATAATTTTACCATTGAAATTAAACTGGTCAATCAGTCCGTTGATAGCATACACTTTAACGAAATGTTGGTCCTCCCGGTCAAAGTTAACCACCTGCAAGCGGTAGTAAGGAGTGCGGTGATCTAATCTCACAAAATAATACCGAAAGTCATTCCAGAATAAATGAGTTCTTTCATAATTTACTCGCTTAAATTGAAAGGGCTGGATTGTGCGTAGCACGAAAATCTGGATGATGGCGGTTATTAAACCAGCTACCAGTATGATTAAAATGTAAACTCGATGCAGTGGTTTTAACCGAAGCAAATTTCCCTCACACAGATAATTCTAATCCCTAAATTCTTTACTCTAAAGATACAAGTTTTTAACAAATAAAACAAGGGGAGGGGGTTGCAGAGGTGCAACAAAATTGGGGAAGTATGTTGCAGAGATGCAATATAGGATAAATAGTGAATTAAGCTAAAATATTGTTTTATTAAGAGATAAGTGAGATGGTACGGGATTTGTAATATTATAAGCGTGAAACAATAATTTAAATGGAGGTGTGTTATGAAGTTAAATGGATTAGTGCTTAGTTTTTTTTGTTTGTTTGTATTTATTTCATTTTTATATCCTCAAGATTTACCATTTGTCCTTGATGACCATACTATTGGTCTATGGCATCTTGATGAGGGAAGTGGAACAATTTTTTATGATTCATCACCGAATCATAATGATGGAACTATAGTTAATGCACAATGGACAAACTCTGGTAAATTCTCGAATGCAGTAGAATTTGATGGGGATGGGGACTATTTATTAATTCCTATATCAAATTCTCTAATCCCTTCAAACAATCAATTTACTATTGAAGAATGGATTTATTATGTACCAGGAAATCATAGTTATCATTTGTGGAGATACGGGACAAATACAGAATTTACAAGTGCTAAAATTGGAGGAGCTTCTGGGAAGATATTTGCAACTATAGGATTGGATGGAGTAAATTATGGTTATCTTGAATCGATAGATTCACTAAATGCTTATGAATGGTATCTTGTTTCTTTTTGTTATGATGGAACAAAAGCTTATTTGTTTGTAAATGGTGAATTACAAGATGAATTGGCTGTTTCTGGGAATTTAGATACGCCTGATGGACACATTTGGGTTGGAAGAAATGCATATGCCGCTAATCCAAAATATTTCAATGGAATCATAGATGAAATTAGAATCTCAGATATAGCTCGATATGTAGGTAATCCTCCAATATTTTCTTTATCTGATTCCCTCCAGGGCGCCGGCACCCAGTTCTGGGTGGATGTCCAGGTGGGCGATTCGCTCAACCCGGTTACCGACCTTTTCGGTGTCAGCTTCAGCTTGCATTATACAAATACCCAGTACATCGATGTAGTCACACCATACGCCTCCAATGTGCTACCTGGGAGTTTCATGGGCAGCAATACGGTATTCCTGCAATATGTAGATGATCCCAACGGTCAGGTGGATATCGGGATTACTCGCCAGGCGGGACAGGGTGGAGTAAGCGGTTATGGTTCGGTCGCCCGGATTCAGTTCAGCGCGGATCAAAATACACCTAATAATACCCATGTTACCTTTGCCATTGACAACATCACCGCCAACGATCCCAACGGTAATCCCATTCAGTTAGACCCGCAGGATGTGACCATTACCATCACCAGCATCATTGTCTGGCCGGGGGATGCTAATAACGACGGCATAGCCAATGTAGCGGATGTACTGCCTCTGGGTTTGTATTACAACCTTACAGGTCCGGCCCGGCCCAATGCCAGCCCCACTTGGACCGGCCAGATTTGCCCTCCGGGATGGAATCCCCAGAATGCGGCCTACGCCGATTGTAACGGAGATGGTACCATTAATGTAGCCGATGTGTTGCCCATTGGATTAAACTACAACCAGACCCACAGCAAAAGCCAATATATGCGGAAATGGTTATCTTTCGGCGATGAGGTGCCCACACCGCAGGTTAGATATACAGTCTATGATAAAGACCTGTATCCTACCTCTCTCTCTGCCATTGGAGATGGAGAGAGCTTTTATCTGGGCTTTACTCTGGATCAGGCCAGGGATTTTGTGGGCGTCTCCTTTACTCTGGATTGGCGGGGTAACAGCGCTGATGCGGGTGGTATTATCATCGACCGGCAGTTTGGGCAGAATGGTCTGCAGGTACAGAACGACTGGCAACCCTACCTGATGACTCTGCACCAGCCCTTAGAATCGCAACAGCGCTGTGAGTTTGGTTTTACTTTGAAGAGCTTTGATAAACCCTATGATGGCAGCGAGCTGGCTTTACTGAAATGCACTCGTACGGGAAATGGTGCGTTGAATCTGAAAATTACTGACCTGGTGGCGCTGGACTGGGAAGGGCAGTATTACCAGGGCAGTCCGCTGTTGGGCATCGGAGACAGCCAGGAACCGCTGGTAATTGGCAAGGATTTCAATCTGCGCAACTATCCCAATCCCTTTAATCCCACTACCACCATTCGCTTTGCCCTGCCAAAGAGTGAGCGGGTCTGGTTGACGGTTTACAACGCTCTGGGACAACAGGTGGCCGAACTGGTCAATGGTCAGCAGTTAACAGCTGGTGCCCACGAATATCGTTTTGATGCCTCCGCACTGGCTAATGGGCTCTATTTCTACCGTCTGCAGATTGGACACAAGATGGTAACAAAGAAGATGCTATTGATGAAATAATTGAATAGAGGATAAAATGAAAATTAAACCTTTTTTATTTCTAAATTTTATCCTGTTTATAGCCGTTAATTGGGCATATTCGAATTCTTCAATTCGTATTGCTGCTCCGGATACTGTATCCGGAGCAGCTAATACCCAGTTTACTATGGAGGTTAATGTAGGTGATCCCAACCCGGTGAGTAATTTGATTGGAGTGTCATTCTTTATTTCCTGGGATGACACTTCAGTGATAGAGGGTGTCAATGCCTTGCCCGGTTCTTTTCTGGGAACGGGACCGATTTTTCTGAAACAGATATACTCTGATCATATTGAAGTGGGTATTTCCAGTACTTCCGGAGGGCATAGCGGGCAGGGAAATATTGCTCAACTTTCGTTTCGAGTTAAAACGGATATTCAGGTATCACAAACGGTTCAGTTCACGATCAGTAATATCTCGGCCATCGATGCAGGTGGGAATTCCATTCAACTGGACCCGGTGGAAAACCCGGTCTCTATATTTTTACAGAAACCAGTTATTCAGGCTTCTATCTCTATACTGGCTTCCGATTCTTTGATAGGTCACCAGAATGGTTCTTTTAATATAGAGGTTGAAGTAGGAAATCCATTGCCTGTTACCGATCTGGTAGGAGTTTCGTTTCATTTGTCCTGGGACGATTCTGCGCTTATTCGGGCGGATGATGCCGTTCCCGGCAGCTTCCTGGGTAATAATCCCATATTTTTAAAGCAAATTTATGATGATCATATTGAAGTTGGTATTTCCAGTAGCACTGGTGGGGTATCGGGTAGCGGTATTATCACTCAAATACAGTTTACTTTCAAAAAGAATCTACTCAATGCGAAGAATGTTCACTTCACATTGAGTAACATATCGGCAATTGATGCCAGTGGGCAATCGATTGAACTCTTGCCCAGTGTAAATCCCATCTCGGTTTTCATCACTATTCCTCCTCCACCAGAAATCCCTATTTTACTTTCACCTTCAGATGGGGAAATCAACGTCCCTCTGAATCCTTCTTTCCAGTGGGAGGCTGATTCGCTTGCCTTGGGATACCAGTTTCAGCTGGCATCAGACAGTGTTTTTTTCAATACTCTGGTAGATACCTCTCTTGATGCAAACCAATTGATTTTTTCTGAGTCCATTTTAGACTACGAAACCACTTATTTTTGGCGAGTAAGGGCATCTAATAGTAGTGGGATCAGTGACTGGTCCGCCCTCTGGCATTTCACCACAGTAACCAATTTCCCACCAGTGGTAGTACACCCCATACATGACCTTCAATTGCCGGAGGATTTCCCGCCAATCACAGTTGTGACTCTAGATACGGTCTTTGAAGATAACGAGGGGGATAGTTTAAGCTATACAGCAGCAGTATTATATGGGCAAATTAATTTGTCTCTCCTTGGTAATTCTGTGGAGCTATTTTCTCAACCGAATTGGAATGGCCAGGCTGCTGTGATTGTTTCGGCGGATGATGGATTCTCGCGAACATTAACCTCGGATACTTTTTTAGTGACGGTGACTCCGGTAAACGACCCGCCAGTGGCATTTGATGACAGTACTATTACTGTAGAAGATACTCCTGTAACCATCCGGGTACTGGCTAATGACAGCGATATTGAGAATGATCCGCTATCAGTGGTTTCGGTCACTCAGGGTGCTCACGGAAGTGTGACTATTAATCCAGACAGCACGGTGACCTACACTCCAAATGCTAACTATAACGGCACAGATCAGTTTAGTTATGTGATCAGCGATGGCAACGGTGGTCTGGATACTGCTGATGTGTTTGTTACGGTAACTGCAGCTAATGATCCCCCGATACTCTCAGCTATTCCGGATGTAACATTTGATGAAGACGACACCCTCAGCTTTCTGGTGAGCAACTGGTACGGTTACGTCACCGATCCCGATAATCCCGACAGTACCCTGATGTGGAGCTTTGCCGGAATGAGCAATGTTTTCGCTTCGGTGGTGGGTTCCAATTTTGTTTTCACCGCTGCTCCTAACTGGTTTGGCAGCGAAACCATTCAGGTTATTGTGAGTGACGGGCAGTATGCAGATACCACCGGTTTAACGGTGGTGGTCAATCCGGTGAACGATGCACCGGTGCTCGCTCTGCCCGCAAC